>JASJAT010000186.1 GCA_030066885.1 Arenicellales bacterium
TGCAATCATTGCCACGTTGATGCAGGACCTAAACGAAAGGAGGTCATGACCTGGGACACCGCTTGCAAGATTGCTGATTGGGCCGACAAATATGGCATTCAACACGTCGACATTACGGGTGGCGCGCCAGAGATGAACCCAAGTTTTCGCGGCCTGATAGAACGTTTTCTCAGCTTTGGGTCCAAAGTGACGGTACGCTGTAATTTGTCTATTTTGTTGGAACCCGGTTTTACCGATTTACCCCAATGGTATGCCGAGCGCAAAACTCGCCTCGCCTGTTCACTCCCGTGCTATACAAAAGACAACGTTGACACGCAGCGCGGTAACGGTGTGTTTGCAAGGAGCGTCGAAGCGCTGCGATTGTTGAACGATGTGGGTTATGGACATTCAGAAGAATTAGTTTTAGACCTTGTATACAACCCGGGAGGTGCATTTTTACCGCCGGCCCAATCAAAACTAGAACAGGATTACAAAAGGCGCTTGTTAAACGACTTCGGTATCGTTTTTAATCACCTGTTGACCATAACCAATCTACCTATTAGCCGTTTTGCTCACTTTCTGGACCGAACCGACCAACGTGAAAGCTATCAGAATCTCCTAGAAGACAACTTCAACGTTAATACCGTTCAGGCCCTGATGTGTAGGTACTTGATTAGCGTTGATTGGCAAGGTCGGGTCTACGACTGTGATTTCAACCAGATGCTGGAGTTACCCTTTGCAGGCAGCAGCAAACGCTATCTCTGGGAACTCAATCCCGATGAGGTCGAAGGTAAACCTATAGCAGTGGGCTCCCACTGCTTCGCGTGCACAGCAGGTGCCGGTTCAAGTTGTGGTGGTGCCTTGGAATAAATAGATTCCGAAAAAACTCTCGCCAAGACGCTAAGTTCGCAGAGGCGTTACATGGATGTATCCTTAACGGAACTGAGGATGCAAAGGGCAAACGACGCAAAAACTAAACGGTCGTTGCGAGGACCCACTGGATTGCTTCGCTTTGTTCATCCCGAGCTTCTGGTGGTATTACTATCTCAGCACAACGACATTTTTTTCTTGGCGGGCTTTGCGCCTTTGCGAGAGACAATATGAGCATAGTGGCGGTAAACTCTCCCTCGCGCTGATTTCTAGGCTACAAGATCGTCGAAAAAGGATCTCAACTTACTCGTCCACGATTGCTCGCGTGGATTGTGTCGACTTCCACCCGCTTGAATTGATTTTTCGAACTCTTCAAGCAAGGCTTTTTGCTGTTTCGTCAGCTTCACTGGGGTTTCAGCAGTGACCTTACAATACAGATCACCCACGCCGCCACCACGAACATTTTGCACACCTTTACCACGCAAACGAAACGTACGCTCGGTTTGACTTTCGGAGGGAATTCTCAACCGCGCTCGGCCATCGAGGGTTGGGATTTCCAGCTCACCACCTAACGCTAAAGTGGCAAAACTTACCGGCATCTCACAGTACAAGTCAGTGCCGTCCCGGGTAAAGATCGGATGCGGTTTGAGATGAATCTGAACATACAAATCTCCCGGAACACCACCACGCCCCCCGGTTTCTCCCTCGCCGGCCAAACGAATCTGATCACCTTCGTCCACACCAGCGGGTACCTTTACCGATAAAGTTTTCGTTTCCCTGACCGTACCGGAACCGCTACATTGCGAACACGGAGTTTCGATTACCTGTCCACTGCCTCGACACTTAGGGCAGGTTTGTTGTACAGAGAAAAAGCCTTGCTGCATACGCACCTGTCCTGCACCGCCACAAGTGTCACAACTGATTGCTGAAGTTCCTGGTGCGGCACCAGAGCCGTCACAAGCAGAGCACAGAACCGTGGTTGGCACCCGAATCTTTACTGTAGTGCCGCGAACTGCATCTTCGAGAGACAGTTCCAAGTTGTAGCGCAGATCGGCACCGCGAACGCGACCAGAGGACCTGCGGCCACCCCCACCAAATATATCGCCGAATATGTCACCGAAAATATCACCAAAGCCACCCGGTCCGGTATGAAAACCCCCGCCTCCCGCGGATGGATCCACACCAGCATGACCAAACTGGTCGTAGGCAGCCCGTTTTTGTGGATCGGAAAGGATTTCATATGCTTCTTTGGCTTCCTTGAATTGACGCTCTGCCGTTGCGTCACCCGGATTACGGTCAGGGTGATACTTCATCGCCAAGCGACGGTAGGCTTTTTTTAGATCACCGTCGGAAACGTTTCGCTCGACGCCCAAAACTTCGTAGTAATCGCGCTTGGCCATATTTGTTTTTCTATATACAGAACTAATGTAGCTTTACTAACCAGTATACGCAAACAGAGCAGGGCCAGTGACGGACCTGCTCTGTTGTTACTTCCTTATTGGTTTACCGCTTTATTTCTTATCCTCGTCCTTCACCTCTTCAAACTCAGCATCTACAACATTGTCGTCGCTGGCGGCCGACTCGGTACCCGCAGGTTGCTCGGTTGATCCCGCAGCTTCAGCCCCCTGTTCCTCCGAAGCCTTCTTATACATCTCTTCGGCCAACTTATGACTAGCTTCGGCCAATGCCTGCGTCTTCGCCTTGATTCCCTCGGTATCCTCACCTTTAACGGCTTCCTCGAGCTCCTTGCTCGCTGCTTCGATCTTCTGCTTTTCGTCTGCATCGATCTTATCGCCTAGCTCTTTCAGCGATTTGTTCACACTATGAATCATGGCTTCTGCTTGATTGCGGGCATCAACCAATTCGCGTGCCTGCTTGTCCTCTTCCGCGTGCAACTCGGCATCCTTGACCATTTGCTCTATCTCAGCTTCTTCCAGACCAGAACTTGATTTGATGACGATCTTGTTCTCCTTACCCGTGGCCTTGTCCTTCGCCGTTACGTGCATAATCCCATTGGCATCGATGTCGAAGGTGACTTCTATCTGCGGCACCCCGCGTGGCGCCGGTGGTATATCGGACAAGTCGAACCGACCCAACGTTTTGTTATCCTTGGCCATTTCGCGCTCACCCTGCAGAACATGCACAGTGACTGCGGGTTGATTGTCGTCTGCAGTTGAGAAGACTTGCGAGGTTTTCGTTGGAATCGTCGTGTTCTTCTCGATCAATTTGGTCATCACACCGCCCAAAGTTTCGATCCCCAGGGACAACGGTGTGACATCCAGCAGAAGAACGTCTTTTACGTCCCCACCTAACACACCGCCTTGAATCGCAGCACCAACAGCCACGGCTTCATCCGGGTTTACGTCTTTGCGTGGATCCTTACCAAAGAAATTCTTTACGGTATCTTGCACCTTAGGCATGCGCGTCTGACCACCCACTAAGATGATGTCGTTGATGTCGTTCGCGCTTAAACCGGCGTCTTTCAATGCGATTTTACATGGACCAATGGTGCGTTGTACGAGATCTTCGGTTAGTGCCTCGAGCTTCGCTCGGGTTAACTTCATATTTAAATGCTTGGGACCAGATTGATCCGCAGTAACATAAGGAAGGTTGACTTCGGTCTGGTTACTCGAAGATAACTCGATTTTTGCCTTTTCGGCGGCCTCTTTAAGACGCTGCATAGCCAGTGGGTCACCACGTAGGTCCATGCCTTGATCCTTCTTGAACTCATCCGCCAGGTAATCAATGACGCGACGGTCGAAATCTTCACCGCCCAAAAACGTATCGCCGTTTGTCGACAATACTTCGAACTGGTGTTCACCATCAATTTCGGCAATTTCAATAATCGAAATATCAAACGTACCGCCACCTAAATCGTAGACCGCGACCTTACGGTCGCCCGTTTGCTTGTCCAGACCATAGGCCAGCGCTGCCGCAGTAGGTTCGTTGATAATGCGCTTGACGTCCAGACCTGCTATCTTGCCGGCGTCTTTCGTGGCTTGGCGCTGAGAATCGTTAAAGTAAGCCGGTACAGTTATGACCGCCTCTTTGACCTCTTCACCTAGATAGTCCTCAGCGGTCTTTCTCATTTTTTGCAGGACCCGGGCGGATAATTCCGGCGGTGCCATATCTTTGCCGCCGACGTGCACCCAAGCGTCGCCGTTTTTGGCCTTGACGATCTTGTACGGCATAATGTCGATATCGCGCTGTACCACTTCTTCATCAAACTTGCGGCCGATAAGGCGCTTAACCGCAAACAACGTGTTGTGCGGATTGGTAACTGCTTGACGCTTAGCTGGCTGACCAACTAGCACTTCGCCGTCGTCCGTGAATGCAACAACAGAAGGTGTCGTCCGGTCACCTTCGCTATTCTCTATCACCCGAGCTTTGCCGCCCTCCATGAGAGCCACACAAGAGTTCGTTGTGCCTAAATCTATGCCAATAATTTTCCCCATGATTGTTCTCAGCTATGTGTTTGTTTAAATGTGGATAATCTTAGGTAATAAATGGGTCTCAGCCCCCCTATTTCAAGTGTTTTCGGCCTCAGTTTCGGCCGCTTGTGGGCTAACGGCTTTGGCCACAACGACCATGGCTGGGCGTAATAATCGATCATGTATCGAGTATCCCTTCTGAACTACAGTGACGACGTGATTGGGCTCAACGTCACTGGACTCTTGTACGGTCATGGCCTGATGCCGCTCTGGATCCAGTTTTTCTCCTAGCTCAGGCTCGATGGGTTCTATACCGAACTTTGCGAATACATTGTCCAATTGCTTCAGAGTGAGGTCCAAACCTTCCTTCATCTTGTCAATGACGTCTGAATCTTCAGCGCTGATTACGATGCCAGCTGCCAGTTCGAGGCTGTCCCGCACAGACAGGGTTTCTCCCGCGAAACTCTCGACGGCAAACTTGCGGGCACTCGACACATCGTTTTCTGCACGTCGTCGAGTGTTCTCGACTTCCGCCATGGCCCGCAGATATTTCTCCTTGTGCTCCTCAACATCTTCCTTAAGTTGCTCGAGTTCGACTTGTAGTGTTTCGACGTCAACTTCTATTTCGAGCTTTTTGCCCACATTCTGTTGGCCGGCCTCTTTGCCAACTGCGTCGGTCGTGATCGATTCTTCAACATTTTCTTCGGGCTTCAGAGCCACATCTTTGGTTACCTTTTGTTTGTTCATGCTTGCATGCAGTTCTAGTTTGTAAAGTAGGACACTAGGGAAGAGAAATGTGGGTCTTATCCAAGAAAATCAAGGTCAGAAACGCAAAAATTGAGCAAAATCCCAGTTCTGTGCCGACCTGTGGGACAGGTTTGGAATTCAGGTGGCAGCGGGCAAAGCGGCCGCACTACCCTGAACTATCCGATTCGGTCAAATGCCTTCCGGAAAGGGCCCCGCTGAGTAGGCGGGCAGTGATATCGACGATGGGAATAACCTCTTCATAGTCCATGCGGGTGGGGCCGATAACGCCCAAAGTACCCACAATAGAGCCATCGGTTTCATAGGGTGCGGTCACTACACTGACATCATCAAGTGCACGATAACCAGACTCCTCTCCGATGAAAATGCTTATCCCGTTTACGCGCATACTGCGATCGAGCAGATCCAGCAAATCTTGTTTGGTTTTAAAGGCATCGAACAGTTTTTGCAGTGTATCAATCTGACACAAATCAGGGATATTCAAGAGGTTTTCTTCACCCGTTAAAACAACATCGTCCCTGTCGTTCTCCTCTTCATCAAAAAACTTGCCGGCCACGGTGACGGCAGTTTTCATGATCTCGTGCATCGTGTCGCTATCCGTTTTCATCTCACCTAACAGGGCACGCCGTACACTGGCCAGTGAGGAACCGACGTATGTGCCATTGAAGTAATTAGCAGCTTGTGTCAATTCAGACTCCGAGTACGGACGGTCGGTAGGAATGACTCGATTTTGAACCCTACCATCGTCGGTAATCATGATCGTCAACACCCGATCGTCTGACAGCTTAAGAAACTCGATCTGGCGAAGGAGCGCGTTTTCGCGCCCAGGAATTAAAATAAGACCGGCAAAATGTGTCACTTTGGACAACACCTCTGACACACTGGCCAACAATGCTTGAGGGTCGGATTCCGTAGTCAATCGAGATTGGATATTCTCGACAGCCTCACTGTTTAGCGGTTTGATGGTCAACAAGGAATCTACGAAAAGACGGTAACCTTGTTGAGTGGGGATACGACCCGCGGAAGTATGTGGCGATTGGATCAGACCCAAGTCCTCGAGGTCCGACATCACATTTCGTATCGTGGCAGGACTTAGATTTAAATCTGTGTGTCGAGCCAGGGTCCGCGATCCGACCGGCTGACCTTCGGTTATATATAGTTCTATAAGTGTCTTTAGGAGAGTTTCGCCGCGTTCGCCAAGTTCAGTCACAATTAGGTTAATCAGCAAGTAATACTTAGGTTATAGTGTACATATAGCACTCGAAACCATCGAGTGCTAGGGAACGCTACCAACCTATTTACCCTCAGTCAACTATAAAAGCGCTGCCGGATTGAGCGACATGATGTGACAAAAACAGCGGTTTCAACCAAGGGAACTGTCGACTCCGACGAAGTCGGGATTGTGCATAACCGGCAGTTCACTCAATTCGACAAATAGACGACAATGGGCGTAATCCATTGAAACTATACCAGTTCAGCTACCGAAGAAATGCCTGGTACTTTTAAAACAATCGGTCTCTTTGGCAAATATAAAGATGCCAGCGTCCGTGAAGCGATGAA
>JASJAT010000187.1 GCA_030066885.1 Arenicellales bacterium
TGACCTTTCTCGAACATAGCGGTAACCAGCCGGTCGAAGACCTCCTTGCGTTGGGCGCTACGTCCTGTAACACGGTGATCGACATCGCGAAAAACAATGACGTGGTTATTTTATGTGTTACCGGCTCGGAACAGGTTGAAGAAATCACTCTCGGTAACCAGGCCTTGGTAGACGGCCTTGGAGAAAGTAAGGTGGTCGTAGACTGTTCCACCATAGAACCCCACGTTACACAAAGAGTCGCCAAGGAAATCCACCGTACCGGTGCTCAGTTTGTTGACGCCCCGCTAACACGTACGCCAAAAGAAGCGGAGCTGGGGAAAGTAAACGTTATGGTCGGAGGTGACGTATCGATAGTGGAGCAAATCCGCCCAATATTAGAAACCTTCGCCGAAAATATCTATTACGCCGGCCCCACTGGAACCGGTACAACTCTGAAGCTGTTACACAACTTTATCTCCCTGGGTAATTGCGCCTTATTGGCCGAAGCAGTGGTGAGCGCAAAAACAAGTGGTGTAGATATCGATACGTTTATCGAAGTATTGACGACCGGGGGTGGGGACAGCACGGCATTGAAGCGACTGATCCCATACATTTTGCATGGCGACGTGGGAAACTTTAGGTTCTCAATCGCTAACAGTGCCAAAGATACAACCTACTACAAAAGCTTTGCTGATCATCTGGGCGTGTCTTCAATCACGGCCGACGCGGTGCAAAGCGTTTTCGATAAATATCGCTCCGCAGGGTATGGTGACCAGCCGGTCCCGCAGCTAATCGATCTGTTAAAGAAGTAAAAAGTATACTGTCCCCGGTTTACCCACTCTCGAAACCTTGCAATACGTTGACCGTGTTGCGGCCTATTTCGTTGATATCATAGCCCCCTTCCATGACGAAGAGTGTCGGCAGCTTCAACCGGGCGATGCTCGCACCATAGGTTAAGAAATCATCCGATTTAAGTTTGAAAAAGCTAATTGGATCTGTTTCAAAGGTATCAACACCCAGAGAGACAATTAGAATATCAGGGCCGAACGTGCGGATGTTCTGTAGAGCATCGTTCAGTGCTTCAACCCATTCGTCGAATGCTGTACCCGGCTTCATCGGATAATTGAAGTTGTAGCCCTCTCCTCCTCCCTTGCCGGTTTCGTCGGCGTATCCCAAAAAATATGGAAAAGCGTCACGCGGATCACCGTGCAGGGAAAGATACATAACATCGTTTCTGTCATAGAAAATATCTTGGGTCCCGTTGCCATGATGAAAATCGACGTCGAGAACGGCGACCCGGCTTTTACCGTGATCTATAAAATATTGTGCTGCGATGGCAGCATTGTTGAGAAAACAATAACCACCAAACATATCCCTAGCTGCATGGTGACCTGGCGGCCTGCACAGTGCAAACACGGCACTTTCCCCGGCATTGACTAACTCAGCGCCGGTCAAAGCAACATTAACCGCCGCAAAAGCAGCCTCCCATGTCCCCGGGCTAAAAGAAGTTTCAGACGCCATCGCGTAGTAGCCCATCTTTCCATTTATGTGATCCGGTATCTTCGTGGACATGCGACGTGCGGGCCAGCACATTGGAATCCCTTCCCCTTTGTATCCTGTTTCGCTCCAGGCTTCCCATGCAGTTTCCAGGAAACGCACGAACTTCTTGTCGTGCACCCGGAATATCGGCTCGAGTCCAAAGTCGTTCGGTTCTAAGACATCACCCAAACTAACCTTTTTAATACGTTCAACGATACGTGTGGCCCGTGCGGGTTGCTCGAAAGTCTGAATAAGTTGTCCGCCGGCCAGTTCCGTTTTGGCGTTCCGCAACACATGGTTGTCGGTGTAAATGGTTAACATGTCAGCTCGCGATTTTTATCTCAGTTCCCCGTAGGAATTTGATCCCACTCCTTGAATACGCTACCCAGAAACAGCACACCTTCAAACTGGTAAGCCCTCGCCTGCTTCCACGTCGAGCTCAAACTCTGGAAGCTCCAAAGTACCCGCGCAAAGTGCATCTAATTCCGGACCTTCCGGTTCTGTCCACGGGATGGTCCATTGATTAAAACCTTCCGGAATGTCGGATGTTCGCATAATCGTCTAGAGTTTTATTTACAGTTTAGTGTCCACGGCCGATCAATCGCGGCAAGGGATTTGATGCAGGTACATCGTTAAAAAGTATACTGTCCCCGGTCTTATTCATCGCCGGGAACACCGTAGCTGGGCGCCCGGGCGGGATCTAGCGCTCGGGTCACGTAGTCCTCCAACTGTGGACTGTAGACCTCCCACAGTGTCCTCAATTCCGCGATGGGAGAGCCCTCAGTCCAATCCACCCGCAGGTCGGCGACCGGCCAGGGTACGTCACGGACGATTTTCATGCCTGCCGAATGTAGCGGGCCCGCTTCACCGCCTGCTGCAACCCCAGCCTCCATTGCGGTTAACACACGTTCACCAATATCTCCTGAAGAAGCCATAAAAGCACTTATGATGATGTCGGGAATCTGGTCCGACGCGAGCAAGTTTCCACCGCTGGCGCAATTCTTGTTCATTGCGTGGGCATGGACGCCTAGAGCATTAGGGCCGGAGTACACGGCCGAGCGCCCTTCCGCATCAACCAGCAGGACCTGCCGATATTCGATATAGCGGCCGGTCTTACATAGAATGGACAGCGCTTCTTCTGCGCTGGCACCGCTGTGCAGCAATTCGAGGCCACGTGTACCCAGGGTTGGGTCTGTCACATTCTGGCTCGCCACAGCACCGACATTTGCTCGCGCATAGGCACAACGTGCTGCAACCGCGGGCGAGGAAGAAGTTACGGCCACAGCAAACATTCCCGTATCTTCGCAACGTGCAACGATGGAAAAAGTCATGCAGTGGACCTCTCATTTGGCCCCGCCTGCTGCACAAAGAAAGATGCACCTTTTGGATATTCCGGCAGGCGTACTTTAAACGGGCTTGCTCGAATCATCTTTGGATCCACACCGCGAACTATCAATCCCTGATGCTTTCCCGGTACCGGGTTTGGGCAACAAGGCATCGCATCTGCCGCTGAATAAACTGCAATAAACAAAGTACGAGGGCGTCGAGACAGGTTGGGGGCCGAACCATGAGCAACACAAGTGTGCATCAGGCAAACCGACCCAGCCTCACCAACGCATTTTACGGCAGAAGTCTGCATGTGCTCAGCCTCCGCGTCACTTACCGCACCCGTGAAAACGTCCTCGTGCCACAGGCTGTACAGCGGTCCTTTGTGAGAACCCGGAGCAGTTTCAGGTGGGCCGTTATCCTCGGTGACGTTGTCTAGCATCAACAGTGCCGTGACCAAATCGGTGTTCGAATGAGGTGTATAACAAAAGTCCTGGTGCCATTTCACCTGCGTTGTTGCACCGGGCAGTTTGGAGTTGATCTTGTTATGGTGGTGTTTGACATTTGGCCCGATGAGATCGGCTACCATGTCGGTCATACGACTGTGTGCCATCGCTTCGAAAAATGCATCGGACACATCGGCAGGTGAATTGACGCGTCGTAGTGCAGGTGTCCGAGCGCTGTGTCCCGGCTCCAAATCAAATCGTGGGCGGCCATCAACCGTCTCACCGTAGGACGCGTTTTGGTTGCGACTTTCCTTCACCCACTGGGCAAATTGAGCACGAAGCGCGAATAAAAGCTCAGGCGTGACCGCATCTTTGACGGTTAGAACACCATCGTTCCAAAATTGATCCCTTTGTTGCTGGGTCAATGTGGACACGTTGCGATTGCTTATTCCGGTATTACCGCGGTTGCCTCAATCTCAACCAGCCACTCGGGCCGCGCCAAAGCGGGCACAACCAGGCCAGTCGAGACCGGGTGCACCCCTTTGAGGTACTCACCCATGGCGCGGTAAACGGCTTCACGATAGCGGATGTCCGTCAAGTACACGACCAGGCGACAAATATGCTCCATGCGCGCACCACTTTCTTCAAGCAGCAGTTTGATATTGCGCATTGCTTGGTGGGCCTGGGCTACAGGATCACCGATCCCCACACTCTCGGAAGTGTCGAGGTCCTGCCCGACCTGTCCTCGAACAAACACCATGGCGCCCTTGGCCACAACGGCCTGGGCCAGATCGTTGTCGAGGTTTTGCTCGGGATAGGTCTCCCTAGTATTAAAAGGTCGAATTCTTTTGTGCGTCATCACAGGTCTTCTTTTACGCCGACTTGAGGTCAGGGGGCAGCATCGGCGAGTTGTTGGCAAACCATTTGGTTATCGTACTATCGGCGTCTCCCGGTGCCTTATCCTCAAGCACCTGATCGGACAAACCCGCTGCCTTGTGCACAAACCGTAACGGCCCGTCCCAGAAAAAATTGCGATAGACTGCACCAAGATGAGCAAACGGCGGGGACTGTGCGAATAACTGGAAGGTAAGCCGATGTCCGGCATAGTCTGAATTCAATAAGTCACGGGCAAAAGCGAGGAGCTTTCGACGGTCATCAGCCACCCAGGTTTCATTGATGGAATAGTATTTCTGCAACCACTTGCCGGACTCTGAATCATCAAAAGCAGCGGAATCTGGGGTGACACAAATCTGTCCACCGCAAAGTTCGCGGGCAATATGCATTGTCGCCGGGAGGTTAGTGCAAGCGTGAACACGCCCCGTATACAGTAGTGACGGATTCGGCATGAGTAGTCCGCCTGGACTTTTTTCGGCGAGGGTAATAGCGGCAGTAAGGTGAGCGTTGATACCTTCACGGTAAACCGCAAGTTGTGCCAATTTTTCCTGAACCGCCTGCTGTTTTTCCAGACCAGTTTGACGTACATTGAACAAGGCCGCTCCGATCATCATGTCGGCGAACTTCAAGATTCGCTGCACAAACGCGAAAGCTGAGTATCGATGCAAAGTGGCACGTATAAACGTAGCCGCTCGGGTATGCCGGTAGAACAGCACGTCTTCCCATGGAATCAATACATTGTCAAATATGACCAGAGAATCAACTTCATCGAAACGATTCGACAGTGGATAGTCTTCTACCGGGGCACGACCCGCAAACCCCGTGCGACAGATCATCTTGATACCAGGTGTACTGAGGTTGCAAATAAAACCCACTGCGTAGTCGGATAGGGTGTCTGAACCCCAGTTCGCTATAGTTGGCTTAGTAAACGCTTGATTGGCATAAGCCGCCGCGGTTTCGTACTTTGCACCTCTGACCACGATGCCGGCGTCGGTTTCTTTGACCACGTGGAGCAAAAAATCCGGATCCTGGTCTTGCGGCGCTTTGGAGCGATCACCCTTAGGATCCGTGTTGGCGGAGACGTGGAATGGATCTTCCTTGATGACTTTATCGATGTGTCGCTTGATATTCTCAGAAAACTGGGGATCGACTTCGTTTAACACGTCTTGGCCGTCATACAAAGACCACATCTCCCCCACCGTCTCGTCCCCTACTCGAGTGATCACGCCTTTTGCATCCTCGAACACGGCGTCGGTCGCGCGGCGTTTTTTCCACCAATCTTCCTGCGTATAGGGGAGCTTGAGACCTGTGGCGAACTTTTCACCGTTCTCTTCGTAGGTCATCAGATCAGCCTTCTCAGGATCATGTGCCATGTCGTATATCCGCGCCCGGATGTCTACCAACGGTTTGAACATCGGATGACTAGGAACATCCTTGACCTTTTCGCCATTAATGTAGACCTCGCGTCCATCCCGAATGGACTCTCGGTATTGTTCACCTGTTCTGATCATTGACTATCTCCTGTGGCTTTCGCAGATATCTTTGCCGCTTTACGCAAACTGACGAACATGGCTAGATGTAGTGGCCGAACCAAAATCGTTATTGTTCTGGCAACTTGGAATCGGCTGTCAGATCAACCAAACATCCTCTGGTGCTTCAGGAACGTATAATACAATAACTAATATTCCCAGTAGCGAGCTTGTTTCGTCACTGTTAACTTGCCACCAATCTGGATCTCGAGGACAAAATGAAAGGAACTTGCCTTTGTGGGAAGGTCAATTATGTAACACGCGGTGATTTCCTGGGTATTAACTACTGCCACTGTAAACAATGCCGCAAAGCGAACGGCACGGCATTTGCAACCAGCGCGGCCGTAAGGGAGGAAGACTTTGAGGTTGTGCAGGGGCATGAGCATTTGGCAGCGTACGAGTCTACCCCGGGTAAGAAACGATATTTTTGTGGGCGTTGTGGTTCTCCCATATACAGCAAACGTGAAGGTGGAAGCACGATATACATTCGTCTAGGAACGCTTGATGATGACCCCATAGTAAGACCAGAGGTTCATATTCACGTGGCGTCGAAAGCGTCCTGGTATGAAATCAAAGATAACCTCCCACAACTTGATGCAGAGGAAGGACTTTGGTTTTAAATTGCTTGAAGCTAGTTGTATAGCAACCCTTTTACTCAAGGCAAAAAAAAGGGTGGTACAGCAGTACCACCCAAACCCCACCGTAATAGTATTTTGTGAGCGACGTTAGACTTGGTTAGGCGGCCAATCTGTTGGAAACAGAAGGTTTAAGCGCATTTAAGTTGTGATCGATTTGGTCGGTATTGAGTGTTGTTTGTTCGACCGACACCAAGTCGAAAGTTGAGCACAACACGTCATACAGGAACATTGGTGACCAAGGGCGATCAGCG
>JASJAT010000031.1 GCA_030066885.1 Arenicellales bacterium
GGTAGGAACGTCGCGAGCGACGAACGGGTTTGAGGTATCAACAGTGGGAACCAACTGAAAATCAATGTCTGTTCGGGAAAATTGAGGGGTAATGTATTTTACATAATCGGGCATACGACGAAGAATCACATCGGCTACATCTTCGGGGACATAATCCCGCTCCGCGGTATCTCGGTGTATCTTTTTTATCCATTCCAGGTTAACAATAGGTACCACACCGATAATCAGATCCACATATTGTGCGATATTGATGTTTTCAGTGATGATTGCTCCATGGTGACCTTGGTAAAATAAGACATCAGTATCTGTGGGAATATCCTTCCATGATGTAAACGTACCCGGTCTTTGACCAAGAGGAGCGGCTTCTTCTACGGTATGCAAGTAATATCGACGCTGCCCGGTACCCGTTTCGGCATACTGGCGAAATAACGCTTCCTGTTGTTCGAGCAAATTACCCTCTGGACCAAAATGACTAAGCGTCTTGCCTTGCTTATGCGCCTCTGCTACAGCCACCCGCATTTCATACCGATCATATCGGTGAAAGCTATCTCCATCGATCAGCAGCGGTTTAACCTTGTGTCGATAAAAAATATGGCGAAATGCAACCTTCACGGGCACAGTATCAGCACCGGATGATCCTGTTAGAGCAATAACGGGATGTTTCTTAGACACGTCTTACTCCTTCAATCTTTTCAAATGTTCCCAAGGTAGCGAATCTTTCCCTGATCATAACTAGCAAGGCATGGAAACGTTTACAATGAAGAGCACTACCAAGCCTTATTAATTCGCCCTATTAATTCCATACAGGACGACAGGGTAACTTCGACAACTACGTTCAGTAAACATCGCACTGGGCCAGAAAATCTTTCGCCGGCAATTGTTCCGAATTTGTCATGTCTTGCCAAAAACCACTAGTCCGACGCTTTCGTATATCTGAAATTGAAACACCAACTAACCACAACGACAAATTAAATGATTAGCGCATTACTTACCGTAAAACCATCAAATCATCTGTCCCATAGTGCAACGTTACCCTCAGAAGTTTTCGAGCGATTCTCTGTAGCTAAGCTGGGCGGATGGACGCAGTTATTGCGTTTCTCGACCTAAGACCTTTGATATCTCTCTATGAAATCGCTGTGGTGTGATTCAATCTTTGCCCGCCTCCCGCGGACGCTGCAGAACTTGCCCTCAATTCTCGACCTTGCCTAACACTTTCCCCACCGCAATGATCTACTTAGCCCGATGGACTGTTAGGACTCAACGAAACCTCTCAGTGGGCCAATGTCTAGCAAAAGATAGGTTGAACAATTTTGGATGCGCAAACCACGGAGAATGCTCAAATGATGGCGCGCCCGGAGAGATTCGAACTCCCGACCGCCTGGTTCGTAGCCAGGTACTCTATCCAACTGAGCTACGGGCGCGTTTCGGATGCCAGCTTTCAGATATCA
Organism: Arenicellales bacterium; assembly: GCA_030066885.1. Classification (GTDB taxonomy): domain Bacteria; phylum Pseudomonadota; class Gammaproteobacteria; order Arenicellales; family JAANXG01; genus JAHEKE01. The sequence goes on from JASJAT010000031.1 coordinate 1,449, forward strand.
GGTGTTATCTGTGGTCTGACAGATGATGTCTGATATCTTTTTGGCGGAGAGAGAGGGATTCGAACCCTCGATGGGCGTTTTATACCCATACTCCCTTAGCAGGGGAGCGCCTTCAGCCGCTCGGCCATCTCTCCAGTCTACCGTCTAAATGGATGAAAACTATTCCGCGCTTTCCGCTGGAGATGCCGGATCTTTCATGCGCTGTTCTTGTTTAATTCGTTCGTAAATTTCCTCTCGATGTACCGGAATCTCCTTCGGAGCGTTGATTCCGATTCTCACTTGATTTCCTTTGATTCCCAATACCGTAACCTGTACGTCGTCTCCAATATTCAGTGTTTCCCCTATGCGGCGGGTTAGAATAAGCATCTCTACCTTTCTCCTTCCTGATGACCATCGATGAAACGGGCTCGTTCCCCGCTAAAATATAAGCCTTTGAATTGTATAACACTTGGTAAGAACCTGATAAACGCTCCACCTATTTTTGACAGAACCAAGGCTGGCCCAGTCCAGCAAATCGCTTGCATTATAGTCTATTTGGTTAATCTTTAGACCACTTCCTTTCCGCTAATCAGGCGGCATGCTCTTTTTCTAAACCAAACGCTTTGTGCAGGGTCCTCACCGCTAATTCCATGTACTTATCCTCAACGACGACTGAAATCTTGATCTCGGAAGTGCTGATCATCTGAATATTGATGCCTTCATCAGCCAGGCTTTTAAACATTTTGCTTGCAATACCTGCATGAGATCGCATACCCACACCTACCACCGATACCTTGGCGATGTTGTCGTCACCAGTGACCTCCCTGGCGTTGAGCCCGATTGCTGTTTCATTGAGAATCGTTAAAGCTCGTTGATAATCATTCTTATGTACCGTAAAGGTAACGTTCGCTGTGCCGTCCTCACTTACATTCTGAATGATAAGGTCGACGTTGATATGCGCATCCGATATCGGGCCCAGAATCCGATATGCAACTCCAGGTTGATCGAGTACACCACGTATAGTGAGTTTGGCTTCATCACTATTGTAAGCGATACCAGATATCATCGGTTGTTCCATGGTTGACTCCTTATAAGTGATTAGCGTACCGGTTCCTTCCTCAAACGAGGATAAAACACGCAATGGAACCTTGTACTTTCCTGCAAATTCTACGGAACGTGTTTGCAATACTTTAGTTCCCGAGCTTGCCAGTTCCAGCATTTCTTCTATAGTGATTCGATCCAGTCGCCGCGCTTCGGGAACCATTCGGGGGTCTGCGGTGTACACACCATCCACATCGGTATAGATACGACACTCATCCGCCTTTAACGCTGCCGCCATCGCTACTGCTGTCGTGTCTGAACCACCTCGACCCAGTGTGGTGATGTTTTGGTCTTCATCTACCCCCTGGAATCCAGCGACCACGACGACATTACCGTTGGCCAGATCGGCCCGAACTCTTGCGTCGTCGATATCAAGGATTCTGGCTTTACCATGCACGCTGTCCGTTCTGATGTGCACCTGGCTGCCCGTGCACGAGCGAGCTTTGCACCCTCGTGCGTTCAAGGCCATGGATAGCAGCGCAATTGTTACCTGCTCTCCAGTTGACAACAGAACGTCCAATTCACGTGCTGGGGGTCGGTCACTGACCTCGTGCGCCATGCTTGTGAGTCGATTGGTCTCACCACTCATCGCAGACACGACCACGACCAGGTCATCACCCCGCTCCCTGGACACCATTATTTTGTCGGCGACGGCATTTATCCGGCTTATATCACCGACTGATGTGCCACCATATTTTTCAACTATAAGAGACAAGACTTCGCTTCGAGGTCAGGGAAATTATTGAACCTATGACACAGATATCTTTGCCGCGAATCTTATCTTAACTGGCCTCAGCTAGATAACTTTTAACTTTACGAGCCACCTCATCCAAGCATCGATCAATGGCGTTTACTGGAATTCCACCTTCCGCCATATCGGGGCGTCCCCCTCCCCTTCCTCCAGCCAAGCTGACCAGGTCATTTATCAATTTACCGGCGTTGACTCTGTCGGTGAGGGATCGGCTAACGCCACAGATCAGCTTGGCTTTGGTTTCGTCGGTTGCGGCCAGCACTACGACTGAATCCCCCAACTTGTCTCTGAACTGATCTATACTGGAGCGAATTGATTTCGTATCCACGCCATCCATTCGAGCCGCCAGCACCTTAACACCATCTACGTCTTGCGCCTGGTTTAGCAGGTTATTGCCGCCGCCCGACGTGAGCTGACGCTGTAACTGTGCTTTTTCCTTTTCGAGCTGCTTAATGCGCTGGATAAGCTGCTCGATCTTGGCTGTTACATCGATACGATTTCCTCGTACTAGATTCGCGGTGTCGTCTAATGTCTTGAACTGCTGTTGCGCGTACTCCAATGCACCAACGCCAGTAACAGCCTCGATGCGCCGCACGCCGGCAGCGATACCGGTTTCGGTGATAATCAGTAGCAACCCAATGTCGCCGGTTCGGGCGACGTGCGTGCCACCACAGAGCTCGAAAGAAAAATCACCCATGTTTACCACACGGACATTGTCATCATATTTTTCACCAAACAGTGCTTCGGCACCGGAGGCCTTGGCTTGTTCCAATGGCATAACCTTGGTCCCTACCTCGCTGTTGTCTCGAATTTGTTCGTTGACTAAATTTTCGATTTCTGTGAGTTGTACCTCTGCCACCGGCTCGGGGTGTGAAAAATCAAAACGCAGCCGGTCTCCTTCAACCAACGATCCTTTCTGCTCTACATGACTACCCAGAACTTTCTTTAACGCCGCATGCAATAAATGCGTTGCAGAGTGGTTGCGCATGGTCTTGGCTCGAACTTCAGATTCTACCTGCGCTTCGACCTGGTCATTCACAGCCAGGTTGTCGCCTTGGATCAGTTGACCGAAATGTCCAATAACACCTCCGCCTAAATTCTGTGTGTCGCTGATCTTAAAAATGTTTTCTTTGGTCTTAAGCACGCCAACGTCTCCCACTTGACCTCCACTTTCAGCGTAAAACGGCGTTTTGTCCAACACTATAATCGCTTGTTCGTCATTGGCCAGGGTGTCGAGGGCGTTACCAGCTTGGGAAATGGCCTTAATCACCGAGGTTTCGCTCAAGGATTGGTACCCTGTGAAAACCGTCTCCCCTGCGTCCAGTATTTCCGTAGCAATATTGGCGTCTGCTTTGAACTGGCTGGCTGCACGCGCCTGCGCACGCTGGGCTGCCATGGCGCGCTCGAATCCGTCCAAATCGACTTCAAGATCTCGCTCGCGCGCGACGTCGGCGGTTAGATCTACAGGAAATCCATAAGTGTCATATAAGCGGAAGACCAACTCACCGGGTATTTGCTTGGTATTTAATTTACCGACCTCCACTTCGAATATTCTCATTCCTTGTTCCAGGGTTTCAGAGAACCTCTCCTCTTCTTGTTTCAATACGCTCGCGATTTTTTGTTCACGTTGCGCGAGCTCAGGATAGGCTTGTCCCATTTCCTTAACGAGAGGATGGACGAGCTTGTAGAAAAACGGTGTCTTGCCGCCGATGGCATAACCGTGTCGAATAGCCCGGCGGATGATTCTGCGCAAGACGTATCCCCTGCCTTCATTGGAGGGTATCACTCCGTCCATAACAAGAAATGCGGTTGACCTAATATGGTCTGCCAACACTCGCAGTGATTTGTCTTCCTGGTCAGTCGCCCCAGTAATACGTTGAGCCGCCTCGATAAGGTTCTTAAACAGGTCGATGTCATAGTTGGAATGGACTCCCTGCAGTACAGCCGCTAAGCGTTCTAAGCCCATGCCGGTATCCACGGATGGCTTTGGTAAGGGAGTCATATTGCCGTTTTCATCTCGGTCGAACTGCATAAAGACCAGGTTCCATACCTCGACGTAACGATCGCCGTCTTCGTCGGCGCTGCCCGGTGGTCCCCCCGCCACTTCGGGGCCGTGATCGTAAAAGATCTCGCTGCAAGGTCCACAAGGTCCGGTGTCCCCCATGGACCAGAAGTTGGCGTGCGCCCCAATGCGACCAAACTTCTCGGGGTCGACCCCGATTTCCTTCAACCAGATATCCGCTGCCTCATCATCGTCCTCAAATACCGTGACCCACAATCGCTCAATCGGTAGTTTCACTTCCTCTGTCAAGAACTGCCAAGCGTAGTGAATGGCTTCACGTTTAAAGTACTCCCCGAAACTGAAGTTCCCCAGCATCTCGAAAAACGTATGGTGACGCGCGGTATAGCCCACGTTTTCCAGGTCATTGTGTTTGCCGCCGGCCCGTACACAACGCTGCGACGTGGTTGCCCTGGTATAGGGTCTCTTCTCTGTACCCAGGAAAACATCCTTGAACTGCACCATGCCTGCGTTGGTAAACAGCAGGGTTTGATCGTTGTGTGGCACCAAGGAACTGCTCGGTACCCGCTCGTGACCATTGTCCTCGAAGTACTTCAGGAATCGTTCTCTAATCTCTGCGGTCTTCATAGTTAATCTTGAAACGATACTACTTTTCGAATTAGCTCTGATGAAAATCCTCGGCTGTGTAAAAATCTCGCCTGGCGTGCCCACTCTTTGTAGTCGCTCGGCATCATCTCACCGAATTTCTTTGACCATACCTTAAATAAAATCTTCTCCCAGACTTGGTCCGGTTGGTTTAGGTATTGATTGATGGTCGACTCCGCAATACCCCTGCTTTCCAACTCGTGACGGATTTTCAACGGACCATCGCCTCGTTCCATACGGCTTTGTACGAACATATCCGTGAAACGTTGATCGGACAGGTAGTCGCGCTGTTTTAAATCCTGTATCACCCGTGCGATTGTATCTGCCTGGGTGCCGCCCCTACGGAGCAATTTCGCTCTGAGTTCCTTTTCGCTGTGTTCGCGTCGAGATAGCAGGCCTATCGCACGGTCCCAGGCTCGTTGGTAGCCTCTGGTATCGCTATCCAACTTTAACCTTCTGCCTCGGCAACCTCCACCTCTTCAGCCTGTTCGGGCTTGATAATGCCCCGGGCTATTCTGATTTGCTGTTCGATCTTTTCCGTAATATCCCTGTTTTGTCTCAAAAACTCCCGCACGTTATCGCGTCCTTGGCCGATACGATCGCCAGCATAGCTGTACCAGGCACCCGATTTCTCAACCACGCCGGCTTCGACCCCCATATCGATGAGTTCGCCTTCTTTGGATATGCCCTCGTTGTAGAGAATATCGAACTCACATGTTTTAAATGGGGGTGCGACCTTGTTTTTTACAACCTTGACTCGAGTCTGGTTACCTAAAATTTCATCCCCCTTCTTGATGGCGCCGATACGCCTGATATCGATTCTTACAGACGAATAAAACTTCAATGCGTTTCCACCTGTAGTGGTCTCCGGGTTGCCAAACATGACACCGATCTTCATCCTTATTTGATTGATAAAGATCACCAATGTATTAGAGCGTTTAATATTCGCGGTGAGTTTGCGCAGTGCCTGAGACATTAACCTTGCCTGCAACCCGACGTGGGTATCCCCCATCTCACCTTCGATCTCGGCCTTAGGGGTCAGTGCCGCCACTGAATCAACAACTACCACATCGACTGCAGCCGAACGCACCAGCATGTCGGCAATCTCAAGGGCTTGTTCCCCCGTATCTGGCTGCGACACCAGCAGATCGTCCACATTCACACCCAAACGGGCCGCGTAGGCCGGATCCATCGCATGCTCGGCATCTATGAACGCAGCGGTACCACCGGCTTTTTGGGCCTGCGCAATAACAGACAAACTCAATGTCGTTTTACCCGAGGATTCGGGGCCGTAGATTTCTACGACGCGACCTCGCGGCAGCCCGCCCACCCCCAAGGCGATATCGAGACCCAGGGATCCGGTTGATACTACTGCGATATCCTTTTCTATTTCCGCGTCACCCAGTCTCATGACCGAGCCTTTGCCGAACTGGCGCTCAATCTGACCAAGGGCAGCTTGCAATGCTTTCTGCTTATTCTCTTCCACTTTGTAATTTCTCCTATTTCAAAAACGAACTTTCTAGCCCGGATAAGGCACCAACGCTCCAAATATTGGCGCATACCCACTGGGTTGGACGGGCCTTCGGTGCACCGCGAGGCTAGGGACAGAAGGTAGATCCATCCACCTTGTACAACGTGCTCATTATTTCACATCCCCTAAAGTTGACCAACGTTTTGACACCGAATAGCGTGCGCCGTCCTGTTCGAGCTTAGAGGCCACCAACGTATATTCATTGATCACCCAATCCAACGCCTCCAACACGATCCTGGGACGCTTGCGAACCTTGCGCAATAAAGTTATATGCGGTGTAAACGGCCTACTATCGATTCTGAAGCCTACGCGACGTAATCGATCCCGCAGGTTCTCGACAAATTTATTAAATTCAACGTCAGGTGTCCTTGGGCCTATCCAGACAATACCCTTTGTTTTCCAAAAACCGACCCGGTCTAATTCAAGCCTGAACGTTCTGGGTAAGGGGGCGCAAACATCTTCAACGGCGGAGATTTGCGTGGGCATCAAGTCTCCTAGGAAAGCAAGCGTGACGTGTAGATTTTCCACTCTTATCACCCGACCACCTACCTGTTCTTGAATGCGGGCGGCGCACCGATTGAGCTGTTGCGCAATAGGTTTATCGGGCCAACAAGCTAGGAAACTGCGTACTTCAAGTGGATCATTCACGAGAGTCGCGCAGACAAGCCCTTCAATGCATGCACCACGGTCGCCCACCTTATACTTTGTCGGTCTCCTTGAAATAATTGTCTTTCGGTCTGCGGACCGTCTTTATTCTCGAGCATCCAGGCAAAAACGACAGAACCTACAGGCTTGTCTGGCGTACCCCCATCAGGGCCGGCAATCCCTGTCACCGCGACGGCGACGCCAGCGCGGCTGTGGGTGATTGCACCCTTAACCATCGCCCGGGCTACCTCCTCGCTGACTGCACCGAAGTGCTCGATTGTGGACGGGTCTATGCCAAGCATCCGACTTTTAGACTGGTTGCTGTAGGTTACGAAGCCACAGTCGAACCAGGCCGAGCTGCCGGCCACGGAGGTCAATGTTTGTGCAATCCACCCTCCGGTGCATGACTCTGCGGTTGTGCAAAACAGATTTTTACGCGTGAGCTTCTCCGCCACCGATTTGACAATAGGGTCGATGTCTTCTCTCATGTTTACTCTCCTTCTTTTCCGAGTCGGGAAATTCGTTGGCGCACCGCTTCAAACAGGCCGATACCCACTGCGACCGATACATTGAGGCTCCCTACCCGACCAGTCATGGGAATAGTGACAACATGATCACAGCGCTCAAGCGTCAAGCGCTTGAGTCCTGTCCCCTCAGAACCAAAAATCAGGGCAATCGGCCCAACCAAAGAAATATCGTACAGTGATGTTCGCGCACTGCTATCCGTTCCGACCAGCCAGATATCCGCCTCCTTTTGTAGCCGGTTTAAAAGCCGGGCCAGATTTGCAACGCGGGCTATGGGGATGAGCTCGGCCGCGCCGGCAGCGGCATGTCTGACCGCCGGGGTAATGCCACAACTGTCATGCCTGGGCATTACTACGGCGTCCACGTTGGCGGCTTCTGCGGTACGCAGACAAGCCCCCAAGTTATGTGGGTCTTGCACACTTTCGAGTACGCACAGGACAGGGTTTGCTCGGTCCCCCACGAGCTCCAGCACGCCATTCTCGTCCAGTATCGGCTTGTTCACTACTAACGCCACGACACCTTGGTGGTGTCCGCCCGCGGCCAATTCATCAATTTTCTGTGTCGTAACCTCTTGCCAGGTCAAACCTATTTGATCTAGACGCGATTTCAGTTTTTGCGCGCGCCGATCGACGCGATTATTGTCAATATAAACCTGCACGATCTGTTGAGGGGCTTCTCTCGACAGCGTCTCGATGACGCTAAAGCCGTATACGCGATCTTTGCTCATTTTTTACGCGCACGAGTCGGGCGCTTTTTTCGAGGTAAAACCTTGCCGACGGGCTCCAGATCTATTTTCGCTTCATCCAAGTCCACCCGGACCACACGGACCTGGATGCTATCCCCGATTTGATAGCGGTGGCCACTGCGCTCTCCTCGCAGTCGCCGCGAGATGGGATCAAACTGAAAATAGTCTCTGCCCAGTGCGGTGACATGGATCAGTCCTTCAATTAAAAATTCATCCAGTTCCACGAATACACCAAAGTCAGTAACCGTCGTTATGGTCCCGGCAAATTCATCACCAACATGATCCAGCATGAACTCCGCCTTTAGCCATTGGATGACTTCCCGAGTTGCGTCATCGGCCCGGCGTTCTGTCATCGAACAATGATCAGCAATATCGGCGACGTGATACTTATCGATTTCATCGTGCTCGCTCTGGACTGAGCGAATCGCCTTTTTCAGTTCTCTATGCACAACTAGATCGGGATAACGCCTGATAGGTGAAGTGAAGTGTGTATAGTGTTCAAAGCCCAGTGCAAAATGCCCTTTGCTCTCACTCGAATACACCGCTTGCTTCATAGACCGCAATAGCGCGGTTTGTACAATTCTCGCGTAGGATTTGTCCCGCGATTGCTCCACCACTTGCCAGTAGTGCTTGGCGTCGGGCTCGCTACCGCCTCCCAGTGTCAGGCCGAATTCGCCGATGAATCTCCTTACGTCCTCTACTTTGGCCTGGTCCGGAACGTCGTGTATACGAAATATCGCCAAACTTTGATTTGCATATATAGCTTTGGCGGCACAAACGTTGGCGACCAGCATGCACTCTTCAATCAACTCATGCGCCTCGTTCCTAGCGACCGCCTCAATGCGTAATATTTTGCGTTCGTCGTTAAAGACGATGCGACTTTCAGGAAGATCAAAATCTACTGTACCTTTTATTTGGCGCCGGTCGCGCAGCAGCCTGGAAAGCGCATGCAAGTTTTCCAAATTCGGCAATACATCAGCCAGACGGGCACGCACGGATTCGTCCTTGTTCAACAGTGCTTGTGCTGTTTCTGTGTAAGTTAACCGACCGGCGGAACGCATGACTGCCAGCTTGAACTGAAAATTTTTCACCCTGCCTTGGCTGTCGATGAAAATCTCACAGGCAAAACACAGCCGGTCGACCATCGGCTTTAACGAACATAAGTCGTTAGACAAACGCTCGGGCAGCATGGGAATAACATAACTCGGGAAATAAACAGAGTTGCCACGGCGCAGTGCTTCCTGGTCCAAAGGATCCTCTTGTTTTACGTAATGAGATACGTCCGCTATTGCGACGACTAATCGCCAACCCCGTTCGGATTTCTCGCAATAGACTGCATCGTCGAAATCACGCGCGTCTTCTCCGTCTATGGTTACCAGGGGGAGATCTCTGATATCCCACCGTCTTCCAATTTCATCTAGAGAAATGTCCGCCGGTAGTCTCGAAGCTTCCGAGGAAACGCTGTCGTTCCAATTATTGGGTAGCCCAAACTTGCGTATGGCGACTTCGATTTCCATTCCGGGCGCCAAATGTTCGCCTAAAACTTCAATGACTTGCCCGATGGGCTGTGAACGCAAACTGGGTTGGCGTTTAATTTCAGCCACCACGATCTGACCTTCTTCAGCACCGTTGTATAGATCCGGTGGAATGAACACGTCCTGTCCGATGCGGGTGTCATCGGGAATTACAAATGCCAATCCCTGTTCAACAACAAAGCGGCCAACCACGTTGACGTTTGCCCGCTCCAATATCTCGATTATCGATACTTCTTTGCGGCCCCTGCGGTCGATTTTGACTACCCGAGCCAAAATCCGATCGCCATGTAGCACTTTGCGCATTTCGGATGCTGGGATGTACAAATCATTGCCGCCTGTTTCTGGGGTTAGGAAGCCAAATCCTTTGGCATGACCAATTACACGGCCGCGGATAACATCCATCTTATCGGGCAGGATAAATCGGTTTCGGCGATCAGCTAACAACAAACCATCACGCTGCATTCGCTTCAAGCGTCCGACAAAGGCATCGCGGTCCGGCCCTTTACGAATTCCGAACGCCTGATACAACGCACGGTCAGATAAAGGCTTATCATGCTTGCGAAGCACATTCAGGATTTCAGCCCGCCGTGGGATTTTGCTTTTCTTTGTCGAGCGTTTCGTTGACATAAAATCTGTCGCTAGGTAGAGTTCCCCGCCTTTCCAAAACTGACCTTTGTGTCGCTGCCGAGGTGGCGGAATTGGTAGACGCGCTAGCTTCAGGTGCTAGTGAGGGCAACCTCGTGCCGGTTCAAGTCCGGCCCTCGGTACCAGACTAGTGGCTAATTTGGAGTTGCTAGTAGCCAGGTTACGTTTCAAGTTCGATATACAATCGTGGGGTGTAAAACTTCCATCATTTCGTTCTGCCTCGCTACTAGTCACTAGTAACTCGCCACGTCTATTCAATCGAATGGGTGTTCAAGACAAATAGTCTCTTCACGATCGGGTCCGGTGGAGATAATTTTTATTGGGGTTTCGGTGAGCTCCTCTAATCTGTTCAGATAGGCTTGAGCATTTCTGGGTAATTCGTCCATTGCGCGGAGCCCATAGGTGCTCTCTGACCACCCAGGTAGTTCTTCGTAGACAGGATCACATTGATCTATGGTCTCAGCATCTGCTGGCAGGGTGTCGATTACTTTTCCCCCATGTTGATAAGCTTTGCAAATCTTGATCGTATCCAGCCCATCGAGCACATCTAATTTGGTGATGCAAAGACCGCTCAGGCTATTGATCTGATTGGCGTGTTTTAACAGTACAGCATCAAACCAGCCGCATCGGCGCGGCCTGCCTGTGGTCGCGCCAAACTCTTGGCCTTTGTCCGCGAGCCGCATACCAATGTTGTCGTTTAATTCTGTAGGGAACGGACCGCTGCCAACTCGAGTGGTATACGCTTTTGCGATACCGAGAACATAATCGATACTTAAGGGCCCAATTCCCGAACCACAAGCTGCTGCGGCGGCCGTGGTATTGGATGAGGTAACGAATGGATAAGTACCGTGATCGATGTCGAGTAAGGCACCTTGTGCCCCTTCAAACATAATGGTCTTGCCTTGACGCGTGTAACCCGCAAGGATATCGCCTACATCAGCCAAAAGCGGCTCAAACTCCTCACGCAGGCCAAGGCATTCATCCAAAACAGATTGATAATCGATGGACGGTGCGTCGAAAAACCGGGTAAGGACAAAATTATGGTATTCCATTACGTCTTTCAGGTTTTCTGAAAACGAAGTGGATTCGATTAGATCACCGAAACGCAAACCACGACGAGCCGCCTTGTCTTCATATGCCGGGCCGATGCCCCGGCCCGTCGTACCAATAGCTTTTTTCCCTTTAGCTTTTTCCCTGGCGATATCGAGAGCGGAATGGTAAGGCAAGATTAGTGGACAGGCCCCGCTTACCTTGAGTCGATCCATAACCTCCACGCCCAGTTCTTCTACCCTTTTGATTTCTTTGGACAGATCGGACGGTGACACCACAACGCCATTACCGATGAGGCAATTGACGTGCGGGCGCAGAACACCTGAGGGAATCAAATGAAGTACAGTTTTTACACCGCCGATAACCAGGGTGTGGCCGGCATTGTGACCACCCTGGAAACGCACTACGGCGTCGGCCCGTTCGGTCAACCAATCGACAATTTTACCTTTGCCTTCGTCACCCCACTGGGTGCCGATGAGTACGACGTTTTTAGGCATACTCGGAGAATACTCTGTGCAGTCCGCCAGTGATGGTGAACAAAACTTTCGCCAAGGCGCCAAGCTCACAGCAGTGGTACATGGATGTATCGTTCACGGAGCTGAGGACGCAAGGTTTTAATTTATGGCTATAGAACACTTTATTCTTGGCGTCTTTGCGCCTTTGCGAGAGAAATTACAATGTCCGTAGATAGGCTAAACTTTAGTGCCTGACAAAGAACAGCAATATTAAACCCAGCACCATACTGACCATCCCGATCGTTCGCAACTGACCGTCACTAAGCTCACTGATCATTGTCAGCGTCCGCCGTAAGCCCGCAGGGTTGATAAAAGGAATTATGCCTTCCAGCACCAATACCAACGCCACCGCTGCCAGTAGATCCTGCCAATTAATCACTTATCGACTGGCTGTCTTAGTAGGCAGAAAAACTCTGTTATTGCACGACTTGCGTTTGAGCGGTCGAGTCGCTACGCGATTGAGTTGGATTTGGTCTGGCGTTCTTGAAATACTGGAAAAATTCCGAATCCGGCTCCAGGACAATCAGATCTTCTTGGTTATTGAATGTCTGTTTATACGCATTCAGGCTGCGATATAAGCTGAAAAATTCCGAATCTTCGCCATAGGCTACTGCGTAGATCCTCGTTGCTGTAGCATCGCCTTCACCGCGCAGTTTCTCTGAATCGCGAAACGCCTCAGCCAAAGTGACCTCCCTCTGCCTGTCCGCATTCGCCGTTATCCGCTCCGCTTCTTCCGCACCCTTAGCACGGAATTCTTTGGCTACACGGGAACGCTCTGCCTCCATTCTTTTATACACGCGTTCACTCACGTCCGGATCTAAGTCCACTCGTTTGAGACGCACATCGACCACCTCTACACCTATCTCTTGTGCCGCCTCATCGGTTCTTTGGCGAACGACGTCCATGATCAAGGCCCGGTCGCCTGAGATCACTTCTGTCACGGTACGTTTACCAAACTCCTCACGCAAACTGTCGTTTACCCGTTGTGCCAGACGAATTTGAGCTGAGGAAATCAAACCGCTTACCGTCACAAAGTACTTTGCGACATCTCGGATACGCCATTTGACGAATGAATCCACCACTAGATTCTTCTTCTCAATGGTGAGATAGCGTTCCGGCGGAGCATCCATACTCTGAATGCGCGCATCGAATTTCTGGACGGTATTGATGAAGGGCGTCTTGAAATGAAGGCCGGGCTTATCCGTGGATTTGACGATCTCACCGAACTTGAACACGATGGCCTTTTCTCTCTCGTCAACAGTATAGAGGGCAGAAGCAACCACTGCGGCGACAGCCACCAACAATATCAGACCTAATATACCTTTAGAGCCCATTACTCTCTCCCCCTGTCGCGCAGATTAAATCTTTCCCGTGCTGCCTGCCCCGATCCTGCAATCTCACTACTGGTAAAGTTTTCGCTTTCGCTGGTGTTTGTGTTTGCCCCCCCTAGCCGGCGCTGACGAATGAGTTGGTCGAGCGGCAAATAAATCACGTTGTTACCACCCGTCTGATCCAACATGAGCTTGCTCGAATTGGTCAATACCTGCTCAAGCGATTCGAGGTAGAGCCGGTCGCGTGTTATGTCGGGAGCAACTTGATACTCGGTTAAAATTTGAGAGAATCTGGATGCCTCACCCTCGGCACGCGCAATCACAGCCGCTTTATATGCTTCGGCCTCTTGGATAATTCGAGCTGCACGGCCGCGTGCCCGTGGAATGATATCGTTGGCATAGGCTTCAGCTTCATTGATCAATCTTACCTGGTCCTCGCGGGCTTTGACCGCATCGTCAAACGCAGCTTTCACTTCTTTAGGAGGTTGTGCATCCTGCATTTCCACTGCAATGACGTTAATACCGGTCCTATAGCGGTCCAGGATGGTTTGCAACAACGCCCGAGTTCTTTGAGCCACCTCCGGCCGCCCATCAGTCAAAACAAAATCCATTTGATTGGAGCCGACGACTTCACGCAGGGCGCTTTCCGTAGCCCCGCGAACAACCGCTTCCGTGTTTTGCGGGTATTCTGCAACATAAAAAACCAGATCCGTGGGTCCTTTAATGTTGTATTGCACGGCCAGTTCTAGGTCGACAATATTTTCATCCGCGGTCAACATCAAAGCTTCGCGTGGAACTGTCGAACTCTGTCTGTTGCGTCCGGATGTTCGGTATCCTACTTCGACAGTATTAACTTTTTGGGTATTGACCAGGATAACTTCTTCTATTGGCCACCATGCCCACTGCAAGCCAGCCTGCGTCGTTTCTGAATATTGTCCGAACCTAAGTTCGATGCCAACAATACCTTGTTCAACAATGTAGATACTTTGCCAGGCCCAAAAAGCGATAGCAGCCAGTACACCCACGAACAAGCCAAATTTGTTCGGGGTACTGGCACTTCCGCCACCTTTACCACCCCCGCCTCCACGGCCACCCAGCAAGCCGCCTAAGCGCTTTTGCACATTTTTTACGATATCGTCCAGGTCTGGCGGGCTTTGGCGACCTCCGCCGCCACCCCACGGGTCTTTGTTCCCCCCTGAACCGGGTTGATTCCAAGGCATTGATTAACTCCTATACAGCCGCACACCGGAAACCGGTGTAAACGCTGAATTGTAACACGACAATAGATTCAAGATACGGCTTGTCATAACGCCACACGCATCGTTTGATCCGTCTCTGTAGAGACCGAGCAAACTCCAAATTGTTCAAAACTCTGTAGCCTTCCGATCTCCGTATCAGATATCTTTGCACGGATCACCCACGCACCATCACACACGCATTCTTCATTTATGACATCTGCACGACGATACAAAAAGGCACGTACATCGGCGGCTTGGGGTGGGATATGAAAAACATACTGTCGATTGAGCCAGCTAATGTGCTCCTGAATGGCGTTTACCAATAGATCCAAACCCTCGCCGGTATGCGCCGATAACCAGATTCGGGTAGGGTAGCCGGCCTCGTTAGGTTCGGAGGCACAGGCGCGACCAGTCAGGTCTATTTTGTTGTATACAGTTATCACAGGAACATCACCCGCACCCAGCTCGTTGAGAACGACTTTTACCTGCTCGATGTGGACATCGTGATCGTCATCGTTTGAGTCCACGACGTGCAATAAGAGTGCTGCCTGGGCAACCTCTTCTAAGGTCGAATGAAAGGCCTTGATCAGGGTATGGGGTAAGTCCCGGATAAAACCAACTGTGTCCGATAAGACTACCGAGCCATGATTGGCCAAATCCAAACGACGCATGGTCGGGTCCAAGGTGGCAAAGAGCTGATTGACCGCCAATACGTTCGCCCCAGTTAATTTATTGAAAAGCGAAGATTTGCCGGCGTTGGTGTAGCCGACTAGACATACGGTCGGAATTGGGACCTTGCGCCGGGATTTACGACGAACGTCCCGTTGTGATGACACGCGCTGCAAGCGCCGCTTCAGGTGTTTGATGCGCTGGCTAATCAAACGACGGTCTGTTTCCAGCTGAGTTTCACCCGGTCCACGTAATCCAATACCCCCTTTCTGACGTTCCAAATGAGTCCAGCCGCGGACCAATCGGGTGGAGAGGTGGCGCAACTGGGCTAGTTCGACCTGGAGCTTACCTTCCCGTGTCGCAGCGCGCTGGGCAAAGATATCCAGGATTAACCCGGTACGGTCGAGTACCCGGCACTTTATTGCCCGCTCGAGGTTCCTCTCCTGGATTGGAGAAACAGCATGATTGATGAGGGCTAGATCTGCATCGTACTGCTCTACAAGGTCGCTCAACTCGGACACTTTGCCTTTGCCTAGGTAAGTTGACGGGTCCGGAGATTTGCGGTTAGCAAACACACAGTGAACAACATCGGCCCCCGCACTTTCCGCGAGCAAACGCAGCTCGTGTAAGGACGCCTCACCATCAGTCCGGTTGTCCGGCTGATGGACTAGAATCACACGCTCCTTCAATATCTGTGCTCGTGCGCCCAAAAAGGTGTGTGCAGGGCTACCGATGCCCCCACAGATGCATCGGTGTCATGGAGTGGTAAATTACGAGCTGCCAGATTCTTCTTCGTCAAATGGGATCTTTACGGGTCGACTGGGGACCACGGTTGAAATTGCGTGTTTGTAAATCATTTGGCTCACGGTGTTTTTCAACAATACGACGAACTGATCAAACGATTCTACCTGTCCTTGGAGCTTAATGCCGTTCACCAGATAAATGGACACCGGGATTCTTTCTTTACGCAGGACATTCAAGAACGGATCCTGCAACAACGCCCCTTTTTGTTGTGCCATGACAATATCTCCTGATTGTTCTTTGTGTAGGTTTATAAATCGGGGTCTAATTGTGACTTTTCAAGTTCAAAAACCAATGGGTCGATCGATTTCTCCCGCCTATAGGCCCAGGCTTGTTAGTTTGCTCCTGATATAGGCAGTTGTAGTTTCTATTAAGTTCTGTGACGTACAATTTATCCAGGTTACCCCCGACTGATTACGCAGCCAAGTAAATTGTCTTTTTGCCAGTTGCCGGGTCCCTGCAATACCCCGTCTCACCATTTCATTATACTCCAGTTCTTCCAACAGATACTGAACTACTTGTCGATATCCGACCATTCGTAACGCCGGGAGTTCCGGTAACAACTCCTTCTGGGCCAGTAAACGCCGCACTTCCTCGATCAACCCCTCGTCCAGCATCGTTTTAAACCGTGTCTCGATACGTCGGTGTAGCCAGGATCGATCGTTTGGTGCTAATGCGAGCTTGCAGATATGGGCACGTGCCCCGTTTATAAGCGGTTTTCCCTGCCAATGGGAATCGGTGGAGGATTTGCCGGTAACCGTAACGATCTCCAACGCCCTTTGAATACGCTGCTTGTCAGTGGGCTTGATCTGCCGGGCGCGTTGTGGGTCGAGCGTAGCGAGCTCGTGATACAGGGTGGCCCATCCTTCCTGTTTAGCGCGCTGTTCTAACCGTTGCCGCAATTTCGGTTGGGCAACGGGCGAGGTAGGCAGTCCAAGCTCAAAGGCGCGAAAGTAGAACATGGTACCCCCGACCAGCAGAGGATATTTGCCACGATTGATGATGTCTTGCACCACGTCTCGGGCATCGTCACAGAATTGGGCCACGGAGTAGGTATTGTGAGGTTGCCGGATATCGACCAAATAGTGTGGATGCTTTTGCCGCACTTCAGCACTGGGTTTGGCTGTGCCGATGTCCATTCCACAATACACCATGGATGCATCGACACTGATGATTTCGAATGGAAAGATTTCAGACAGCGCAATAGCTGTATCTGTTTTCCCCGAGGCAGTGGGGCCCATAAGAAACCAGACTGGAATCGGTTTTACCACCGGGGACAGCTTAAACCGGGGACAGTATACTTTTTAACAATGTGGCTTCCCTTCAGAAATCAAAAGAAAACGTTAAAAAGTATACTGCCCCCGTAGGTTTAACGGCCACGCATGAACCACTGATCGAGCTCATGCATCGACAATTGCACCCAGGTGGGTCGGCCGTGATTACACTGCCCGCTGCGCTCGGTTGCTTCCATGTCTCGCAACAACGCGTTCATCTCTTCTTGGCTGAGCTTGCGATTTGCACGAACAGCGCCATAGCAAGCGCGGGTGGCCAGTATCTCCTTCACCCGATCGACGACAGCGGTACTGCTGCCATGCTCAGCCAACTCTGACAGGACATTACGGATGAGTTCCGGGATATCTTCATTTTGTAATACTTCCGGAACCTGGCGCACCACCAGGTTATTTTCCCCCAAACAGTCGATCTCGAAACCGAGAGTGCGAAAGTCAGCCTTGTTGGCTTGCCAGGCTTTCAGTTCGGCCGGGCTCACCGACAGGCTGAGCGGTACCAGCAAAGGCTGGGCCGACAGGTCATCGCCGAGGGACGCTTTGAAACGCTCATATGAAATACGTTCGTGCGCCGCGTGCATATCCACTAGGATCAAACCGGTTTGGTTTTGTGCAAGAATATAAACACCGTGTAATTGGGCCAGTGCGTATCCCAGAGGCGGCGTAACGGTGTCTTGTTCCTTTGGTTGTACTGCCTGCTGCGACTCAGGCGCGACATGACTCTGCGCTAACGCTGCGTATACGGCGTGTTGCTCACGAACGCTTGGCAGTTTGATATCGAATTGATTTGAGACCGAAGTTCGGGCATTAGCATGAACATGCTCGGTTGGGCGTTGTGCACCTGCCGGGTGTGCCAATACCTTATGCAACTCCCGATAGATAAAATCATGTACCGCACGCGCGTCCCTAAACCGGACTTCATGCTTGGTGGGATGGACGTTCACATCGACCAGACTTGGATCCATACTGAGATTCAGCACATATACCGGCTGGCGGTCGTGATAAAGCACATCTTTGTACGCCTGACGCACTGCATGGCTGATTGTCTTATCTCGGATGTAACGGCCATTGAGGTAGAAATACTGCATATCCGGGTGGGATCGTGAAAACGTGGGCATCCCTACCCAACCCTGCAATGACAAATCAGTAGTAACGATATCGACTCGCTCCAGTGACTTCGCCATTTCATTTCCACAGATGGAAGCTATGCGGTCGAGCTGTCGCCTTTCATCCATGGCACGCTGCCACTGCACCGCAGCGCGTTCGTTATGTTTAAAAGTAAACCCAACGTCAAACCGGCTCAAAGCAACTCGCTTCAACACTTGATCCAAGTGTCGCAGCTCGGTGGACTCTGTCTTTAGGAACTTACGGCGCGCGGGTGTATTAAAAAACAGATCGTTGACTTCGACGACGGTTCCCTTTATCTGTGGTGTTGGAGACGGTGACCCTATTTCCCGGCCACCCTCGCAATAAACCTCCCACGCAAACTCTGCTTGCCCGGTTTTAGAACTCAGTCGCGTACGCGATACCGAAGCGATGCTCGGTAACGCTTCACCCCTGAAGCCCAAAAAATGTATGTGCTGCAAATCCTCTAAAGTGCTGAGTTTGCTGGTGGCGTGTCGTGACAGCGCGAGTTCGAGATCATCTTTGTCGATTCCCACACCATCGTCGGCAACATACACCCGTTTACATCCACCTCGGTCTGCCTCAACTACGATGTTTTGGGCGCCGGCATCCAGGCTGTTCTCTAACAGTTCTTTGAGAACGGAGGCCGGTCTTTCTACAACTTCACCGGCGGCTATTTGGTTAACTAGTTTCGAATCTAAAGTGTGAATTCTAGAAACGCTGGGTTTCATCAACTCGCTGGGATCTTTAGCTTTTGCCCGATACGCACTGTATCAGTTTTCATATTGTTTGCCTTCTTAATTGATCCCATACTAACACGATAGCGCACAGCGATTTCTGACAGCGAGTCGCCACTGCGGACTATATGGACTATCGGGCCGCTCGGCGTAAACTGCATTGGCTTTTGTTTTAGGTACCGCTTGATCCCTTTGTATATGGCGGTTGCGATCTTGCGCTGATGATTGCGATTGCGCAATAGTTTTTCTTCACTTGGGTTGGACAAAAACGCCGTTTCCACTAGTATTGACGGCATATCGGGAGATTTGAGGACGGCGAAACCCGCTTGTTCCACGTGTTTTCGGTGTAACCGCCCGACCCTACCGAGTTCATCCAAAACGAATCTGCCGAGGCTCAAACTCTCACTGACGGTTTTCGTCATCGATAAGTCCCACAACACCTTAGCCAATAAATCGTCCTTGTCGCGCAGGCTCACGCCCCCGATCAGATCCGCGGCGTTTTCTTTGTCTGCCAGCCAGCGTGCGCCTTCACTGGACGCGCCGCGTTGTGACAATGCGTAGACAGAAGAGCCGGATACCGATTTACTTTTTGGGTAGGCGTCTGCATGAATGGATACGAACAAATCAGCTTGTTCACGGCGCGCGATGGCTGTCCGTTTGCGT
This sequence comes from Arenicellales bacterium, assembly GCA_030066885.1. Lineage (GTDB taxonomy): Bacteria > Pseudomonadota > Gammaproteobacteria > Arenicellales > JAANXG01 > JAHEKE01. The sequence goes on from JASJAT010000031.1 coordinate 20,986, forward strand.
AAACTTATGTAGTAGTCTCCCCGGCGCACCATCGAGGATCGTAACAGCGTGTCTTTGTCCACCAACTTCTTGAGTTCCAGAGCCACCTTGAAGGTAACATTTTTCTCTCGCGTGCCGCGACGACCAATAGCTCCAGGGTCTTCACCTCCATGTCCTGCGTCGATGGCAACGATGGCATACGGTTTTTTAGTCGGCGCAGGTGAAGGTGCTGGTATTGGTTTGCTAACCTGCTTTTTATCGTAGAGATCAAACACCAAACGGTGTCCGTATATTTCGTTTGGTCGCAACACAAAACTGCGGGGATTCACCTTTTTCTTAAGATCCAGAACGATACGCAGTATGTTTGGTTTCGGTTTACCAATCCGGATTCCCTTCAGAAACGGGCCTTCATAATTCTTCGTAGCTAACGCACCGACTGCGATGGCGTTACTCAAGTCCACTACCAGACGATCAGGATTACCTAGTATGATGACTCGATGTTCTACTTTCTTGCTCACATCGAAGACCACGCGGGTGTGATCCGGGGCGCGCCACAGGCGCAGGTTTTTAACTACCGCAGGTGCAGCTTGCAGTACCGAACTGAATCCGATCGCGCAACTAAATAGGAGTACTAACGCATGCTTGCGCAAAGAGGCTCACCCAAGTCTGTGTTGCAGGCCACCATCAAACGTCTGCTGTTATTTTCAAATCTAAACTTTATTCGACAGTCTGGCTGTGGTAGTAAGTCGAGGCCCCGCTCCGGCCACTCTATAAGACACACTCCACTGCCATCAAGATAGTCGCGAAGTGCCAAAAACTCCAGTTCAGCGGCATCGTTCACCCGATACCAGTCGAAATGGTATACATTAAAATTCTGCAAATAGTAGGGTTCTACCAGTGTGTAGGTCGGGCTCTTAACCGGCCCGGTGTAGTCTAAACCCCGTAACAGCCCGCGTACCCAAGTGGTTTTGCCGCTACCCAGCGCGCCGGACAAAAATACGATTTGACCTTTTCTTACGCCCCGAGCAGCTGCCTGTCCAATTTGTTCCATCTGTTCGGCAGTGGGGACAAACTTATCCACTAAAACGGATCTGCCCTCTTTTATTCATTAACCAACTGTCGGGCATATGGGAGTATATCCGTGGCCAGCAATCCCACTTGTCCTCCCGCTCTTGCCGCCCGGTCCGCCGCGACAGCATGAATCCAGACCCCATATCGCGCGCTTGCCGATAGCGTTTGACCTTGTGCGACCAGGCCGCTGACAATTCCGGTTAAGACGTCTCCCATCCCACCGCTGGCCATACCCGGGTTGCCGCGACTGCATAACCAAAGACCACCATCATTGACTAATGTGCCAGCCCCTTTTAACACAACCACACCACCGTAACGTTCTTTCAATCCCTGCACCACAGCGACTCGGTCGGCCTGTACGGTGCCCGGGTCTACTCCGCTGAGGCGTGCCGCCTCTCCCGGGTGTGGGGTCAATATCCAGTTTTCACGATGCGCATCCCGCTCGGCAACCAAATTCAGTGCATCGGCATCTACCACTAAAGGGACTTCTGCTGTGAGCACCCGCAGCAATAAATCTTCCGCCCACTCGGTACGACCCAATCCCGGGCCGACCGCGACCACGTTCGCTTTTGACAACGCACTATTGAATTCCTGTGAATCTTCTGCATCAAACGCCATAATCTCAGGCTGACGCGACATAACAAGATGAACGTGGTCTCGATGTGTTGCGACCTGTACCAGTCCGGCACCACAGCGATATGCGGCCTCCGCAGCCATCCGTGCGGCGCCAGCCATTCCCTTGCCACCTCCGGCAACGAGTACGCGACCTGCCAGCCCTTTGTGCATTGCCGGATCACGCTTGGGGAGTTTTATTGAATCCAGCTCCGGCATGATTATTTGGACAAGGGGTGAAATCGAGGTATAAACACTGTCAGGAACATTGAGATCGTCAAATACCACATCACCCGCTTGGCTGGGTCCCTTGCCGGTAAACAACCCTATCTTCGCCCCAATGAAAGTGATCGTGACTTTTGCCTCTACAGCAACTCCCATAACACCACCGCTATCGGCATTCAAACCCGACGGGATATCTATTGCAAAGACCGGCGGCCCGGCATCGTTGATCGCCCTCACCACGTCGGCGTATTTACCAGAGAGATCTTTAGTTAATCCTGTACCGAGAATGGCATCGACCAATACATCGGCTTCCTCGAGGCGGTCGGTTGAGGGAGTCAGGATTTGTCCCCCGGCCTGTTGATAATCCTGGCTGGCCTGCAAAGCAGTGGCCGATTTTGCTTCACTGACGGCCGTTACCGTCGCATTCAAACCCGCCTTTAAAGCAAGCGTAGCCAGAACGTAACCATCCCCACCATTGTTGCCACTTCCACACAGCACATTTATGCGACGTGCCGCCGGCCACCGCGTCCGCATGAGTTTGTAGGCTGATTTACCAGCCAGACACATGAGCGCATAGCCATCGATTTGATGGTCTTCTATTGCAATACGGTCCAGTTCTCGGACTTGCTTACTGTCGTAAAGAAATCGGGGTCTACGAATCATGCACTGGGTATGATATGTGTTATCGATGAATACAAAAAGTGGCGTTGTAGACTACCGGGTACTGGCCATCAGGATCAAACAGTGGGGCCGGGAACTGGGTTTTCAGGACATCAGGATAACCGATACGCGGTTGGATCAAGCGGAAAAGTATCTGGCACGTTGGCTTGGACTCAAACGTCACGGTGCAATGACGTACATGGTAAAGCATGGCAAGCGACGCACCCGTCCGGCGGAGTTGGTTCCAGGTACGTTGAGAGTGATCGCGGCACGTATGGATTACTTGCCGGAGAAACACAGTGCTGCCGAGTCTGCTCTCGCCCGCTCGCAAGTGGGGTACATCTCTCGATACGCTTTAGGCAGGGACTACCACAGGTTACTGCGAAAACGACTGCAGCGATTGGCCACGCGAATAGAACAAGATATAGGACCATTCGGTTACCGTGCTTTCGTAGATAGCGCCCCGGTGATGGAAAAAGCGCTGGCTGAAAAAGGCGGCATAGGGTGGATTGGGAAACACACCAACGTGATCAACCGCAAAGTGGGCTCCTGGTTTTTCTTGGGCGAGTTGTATACAGACTTACCCCTGCCAGTGGACACACAAGCGACTAATCATTGCGGCAGCTGCCATGCTTGTATGGATATTTGCCCAACGCAAGCCATCGTCGGCCCCTACGAGCTCGATGCACGAAGATGCATCTCTTATCTCACCATAGAATTGCGAAGCACTATTCCGGAATCTCTGCGTTCGTTGATCGGCAACCGCATATTTGGATGTGACGACTGCCAATTGGTATGCCCATGGAACCGCTTTGCCAAGGTTTCTAGTCAGCCGGACTTCGCGCCTCGCCCTTCTCTTAAAGATAGGGATCTTGTGGATCTATCCAATTGGAGTGAGCAAGAATTTTTTAACAATACCGAAGGTTCAGCTATTCGGCGCATCGGGTACGAGTGCTGGCTTAGAAATATTGCAGTGGCGCTTGGCAACGCCAAGACTGCACCAGACGTAGTCAGTGCGCTCGAGCGGCTAGCCAAATCTTCATCTAAGTTGGTTTGCGAACATGCTGTTTGGGGACTGCAGCAACATGGAACCCGTTAAGGGTTAACGAATTATTGATTCTCGCAAAGGCGCAAAGCCCGCTAAGAAAAGAAATAATATATTCTACAACTGAATGAATGATCTTGCTGGCGTCTGGCGAGCTTTGCGGCTTTGCTAGAGAGCAATACGACCGAAATCTTTCGCGGCGACGGCGCCGCGCCTACCTCTTATCTTCGCTCTCTAATTTAAAGAAGTGCTCACGATAATGCCGCAGCTCTTGGATCGATTCATGGATATCATCGAGTGCGCGATGGGTGTTGCGCTTGGTAAAGGATTCCCTTACTTCCGGCCGCCACCTGCTTGCCAGCTCCTTCACAGAACTTACATCGAGATTACGATAGTGCAGCCACGACTCCAGCTTGGGCATATATCGGTGTAGGAATCTGCGATCTTGGCATATGCTGCTGCCGCAAAGTGGAGACTTCTTTTTAGGAACGTATTGCTGAATAAAGTCGAGCGTTTCGTTCTCGGCGTCTTCTTCCGTGTGCGCTGACGTTTTCACACGTTCAACCAACCCGGTTTCGTTATGCGTCTTGGTATTCCACTCGTCCATATTCATCAACAAGTCGTCCGTTTGATGTATTGCGATAACCGGACCCTCTGCAATAATTTCAAGGTTGCTATCCGTGATAACGGTGGCAATTTCGATGATGCGATCCCGTTCCGGGCTCAAGCCCGTCATTTCTAAATCTATCCAAACGAGTGCGGTAGGATCTTTAGGCATTTATTGGTCTTCCTCAGTCCTGTTTAGCCGTCTATATGACGCGACGTTCCGAAAAAGCCTGAGATAACGTCCCGTGATCCAGGTATTCAAGTTCTCCTCCCATCGGCACACCCCGGGCTATTCGGGTCAGCTTTATCTGATTTTTCGATAGAAGCTGGTGAACGTATTCTGCGGTGGCCTCCCCTTCGGCCGTCAAGTTTGTGGCAAGGATCACTTCTGAAATGTGCTCTCGGTTACACAGATCGCTTAGCCGGTCGAGGGCCAGGTCATCCGGTCCGATACCGTCTAAAGGAGACAAATGCCCCATGAGCACGAAGTACATCCCTTTGTAAACACCCGCCTGTTCTACCGACTCCAGGTCAGCTGGTGTTTCGACTATGCACAGCACTTCTGGATCGCGCCTGGGTGAAGTGCAAATATCACAAAGTTCTTTCTCACTGAAAGTATTGCAACGTTTGCATCTGATGACTTTTCGCAACGTCTCGTTGAGTGCGTCTGCAATGACCTGCGCGCCTTCCCTGTCACGTTCCAACAAATGGAACGCCATTCGCTGAGCTGTCTTCGGTCCAACCCCTGGCAGACGGCGTAAGGCCTGGCGGAGGGTTTCGATAGATTGCGAATGATTCACATTAAAACTGCAGGTTGAGGCCTGGTATATTCAGGCCCCCGGTTAATCCCGCCATCTTCTCTTGAGTGGCTTTCTCGACTTTTCTTACGGCATCGTTGATGGCAGCCGCAACCAGGTCTTCCAGGACCTCTTTGTCATCCTCACTCATCAGTGTTTCGTCGATGCCGACCTTTTTTACATCGTGCCTGCAGGTCATGGTTACCGTGACCATGCCGCCACCAGAATTACCGGTTACTTCAATGCTGGCGAGCTCTTCTTGTGCTTTCTTTAAGTTTTCTTGCATCGCCTGAGCTTGTTTCATTAAATTGCCTAATCCACCTTTCATAGCGACCTCACTAATCTCTCACCCGAATTGATTCTTTAACAATAGTTGCACCGAATTTTTCCTGTAATGCTTGGACATTTGGGTCTTCAGCCAGGGCTTGCTCTGCTGCCCGGTGTTTCTCATCATTAAGCCTCTGGATACGTAAAGCAGGTGTCTCGATGTCCGATTTTGTCACTTGCACATTAATTGATACAGGTATGCCCAGTCTACGTAGTTCATGGGTTATCAGCTCTACTCTGCTAGGGTCCAGTAGGTGCTCGTGACTGGGATCGAGCTCGAAGAAAAACGTATTCTCGTTTTGCCTGCTTAATCCCAGGTTCATCGCCAACTCCTTGACCAGGCCGTTCACCGACATGTGAGCGACTAATTGACCCCAGTCTTTTAAATCCCGCACGGTATTTCCAACAGGTTGCTCTGCCACCGCTTTTTTTGTCGAACGAGGCTCCACCCTCTGCGCCGGCGGGCTTATCACCGCGTTGGTTTGATCACCCGCTGTTCGCGTTTTAACGGGTTTTGGCTCGGCATCATCCGCTGCGGGCTTAAAAGCAAGCATGCGCAACAATACCATCTCAAAACCGGTACGCGGGTCAGGTGCCATGGGAAGGTCTCGCTTTCCAATCAGTCCGATTTGATAGTACAACTGCAGGTCCGTAGCATCGATCTGTGATGCGAGCTCTGCGTGCCAAGCTAGCTCAGCCTGTTTGGCTGTTAACATCTCGCGTGAAATTTGATAAAGCGACAGGTTGTGGATCTGCACTAGGATCTCATCCAATGCTTGCGCATAGTCGAGGGAGCGTTCCGCCATATCAACTGTGACTTGCATGAGTGTGTCCGCATCATTGTCGGCCAAGGCCCGAATTATTTTTTCGACAATGTCATCTTCTATGGTACCCAACATCTTTCGCACCATAGATTCCTCCAACTGACCCCCACTGTAGGCAAGGGCCTGATCCAGCAAGCTCAATCCATCACGCAGACTACCGTTAGCCGCCCGTGCCAATATGCCTAAAGCGTTCTCTTCCGGCTCTATGCCCTCTGCTTCGAGAATCTGGTGCAACCGGTTTTGGATTTGATCAAGTTGCAGTGCTTTCAGATTGAACTGTAGGCACCGGGACAACACCGTCACAGGCAGTTTCTGTGGCTCCGTGGTGGCGAGTAAGAATTTTACGTGGGGCGGCGGTTCCTCAAGCGTCTTCAACAACGCGTTGAAACTATGCCCAGAAAGCATGTGCACCTCGTCAATAAGATAAACTTTGTACCGACCGGACGTCGGCGCGTACTGAACGTTGTCTAAAAGCTCACGTGTATCATCGACTTTGGTCCGAGACGCTGCATCGACCTCAATCAGATCGACAAAACGGGCATCATCAATGGCGTTGCAGCTCGAGCATTCGTTGCAGGGCGTTGAGCTTAGGCCCTTCTCACAATTTAAGGCTTTGGCAAAAATCCGAGCCAGAGTCGTCTTACCGACACCCCGCGTTCCAGTGAAAAGAAACGCGTGATGCACCTGGTCTCGATCCAGTGCATTACTCAACGCTTGTACGACGTGCTCCTGACCGACTACATCGCCGAACTGCTTGGGTCGCCACTTCCGCGCTAGTGCTTGATAACTCATGATGGACTTTATTTGAGTGGTGGCGGTTCCAGCCAGCCCAACCACGACACCCGATTTGGTCGCTGCGGCTGCTTCCTTCCGGATCTGACCGGGTTCACAACCTATCGCCGCCGTGGAGACCGTCTGTCACCGCCATTGAAATCGTTTTCTCCTATATGTTTTGTTCTTCACTTAATACTGGGATGCTGGCGTGGTTTCTTCGTGTGTGGCCGTATCCGATTGTGCTAAAGGTGGGTCGAAAATACTCCAATAAAAAATTCCCTGTGGATAACAATCAGGGAATTCGCTTGATTCCGGTCAATACAAAGCCGTTCGCCAGCAAAGAATAGATGATACCACGATCATCGGCGTCCTGGATTGTAATCCCATTAGGATTGATCTTACGTAGAACCTGGTGATGATTCGATTAGCGTTCTCTACTTCAGAATAAGTCGGATGGGTTGGTGATCGGAGGCATCGGTTGATGGATTGACCTCGAACAACTCGATACGTGAGGCCAGATTAGGGGTCAGAAAAAAGAAATCCCGGCAATGTGGGCCCTCGGGCCATTGTTCTTTGTCAAACAGCCCACAAGTAGGCGCATGCTGGCTCGACCCATGAAGAGCAGGCCAAGCGTCAACCAACTCCCCATTTGTAGAGTCAGTCGAGGTAAGGGTGTGGTATACGGGGTCGGTGGGTTCCAAGTTGAAATCGCCACACAGGACACTCGAACCGGTTTCCCTGACCACTTCGTAAGGTCCTGTATTAGCTATTACTGACTGCGCCTTTGCCCGGCTATGCGCTTCATTGAGAAATTCACCGAGGTATCGTACTTGGGCCTTGCGTTGCAGGGCCGAATGGTATTCGAGATGTGTTGTCATGACGCGGATCCAAGAACTACCGTCTCGCACAATAACTTCAGTCGCCTGACGTGGCATGTTCTTGTTTTCAGGATCTAGTGGTCGTGGCAATTGATGTAGCGAGGTTTGCGTCACAGGAAATCGGGAGAGTATCAAGTTGCCAAAACGCATGCGCGTATTGTTCGGGCCGATACAGTCAATGGCGGCACCGTAGAAGGCATCGTGATTCGGAAACAAGGCTGCTAGGGAGTTGACTTGATCTTCTCCCCTGCCCGCATCAACGACGGGTAAATGGCAAGCGACTTCCTGCAGGCAAATGACATCAGGATTACCCATGTCCTGTATGACATGTGCTATCCGTTGTGTGTCGTTTATCCCATCCACACCGCGAGCGGCTTGGATGTTCCAAGTCAACAGTTCCACTCCTTATACTCCTTTGTTCGTCACGAGGTTTTTGATACCAGTAGGTAGAACTCCCCTCAACCTGGCATGGAGAAAGCGTTTATATATTATATTAAGAACATTTTATAAATATATGTTATATATAAATATTTCTATTAATACTTGATAAGTTACTTTAAGTGGAAAGTACTGATTCTGGTCCTATATATAAGAGCAAGCAAGTGAGTGGCTCGGGTTTAAGCTACGGCCAATACCTCCACCTCATATCGTGACCCACTTGCCATTGCGCTGAGAGGATTTAACTGCCGCCTCGATAAAGTCAATCCCGTCCGCACCGTCGGACACACTGGGGAAGGTCACCTCATCATCCACGCTTTTTCCCTGTTGTCTCGCCATCACCGCCCGGGCAAATTCAGTGTAGATGTTGCCAAAGCCCTCCAGATAGCCCTCCGGGTGGCCGGGGGGCACACGACTGACCCGTGCGGCCTCCGTACTGGATTGGGCACCGGCCCTGGTGATCAAGCGCTTAGGCTCACCGAGGGGCGCGTACCACAGGTAGTTTGGGTCTTCCTGACACCATTCCAGCCCTCCTTTCGTACCGTAGACCCGAAGGCGCAGGGCGTTTTCGTTGCCTGGCGCTACTTGGCTGGCCCACAGCATACCGCGCGCACCGTTAGTGAATCGCAGGAGAATTTGAACATGGTCGTCGAGCTTGCGGCCGGCGACGAATGTGTGTAGATCGGCGCATAGGGATTCTACTTTCAAGCCGCTAACGAAACCGGCAATGTGGTAGGCATGGGTGCCGATATCACCAATGCAGCCACCAGGTCCGGCTTGGGCTGGGTCGGTACGCCAGGCCGCCTGTTTCTGTCCGGATTGTTCCAGCGGTGTAGACAGCCAGTCTTGTGGATATTCAACTTGCACCACCCGTATATCTCCCAGTTGCCCTTCCGCCACCATCTGACGCGCCTGCCGTACCATGGGATAGCCGCTGTAGTTGTAGGTCACGGTAAACAGCACTTCCTTTCGCTCCACCGCTTTACATAATAGTTTCGCTTCGTGCGAGCTGGTTACCAGGGGTTTATCACAGATAACGTGGATGCCTGCGTCGACGAAAGCCCGGGCGGCGGCATAGTGCAAATGATTAGGTGTGACGATCGCGACCACTTCGGCCCCGCTTTTGAGGCGCCGCTCACGCGCTGCCATTTGTTTGTAGTCGGTATAGGCCCGGCCTGGGTCTATTCCCAGTTCAATGGCTGAGGCGACGGCACGCTCCGGATCGCCAGAAAGTGCGCCGGCGACCAACTCGTAGTGGTCATCCATGCGCGCTGCCAGGCGGTGTACAGCGCCGATAAATGCGCCCTGTCCTCCGCCGACCATGCCGAGTCGGAGACGACGGTGTCCTTCTGTGGTAGTACTGCCTTCGATAGTCATAGTACCCCTCTCCTTCAGTGAATGCCCAGCATGCGTCGATTTGCCGCATCGTCGGCACCGCTATCAGCGAAATCGTCGAATGCCCTCTCCGTTACTCGAATAATGTGATCCGATATGAACTTAGCGCCTTCGCGCGCACCGTCTTCCGGATGCTTAAGACAGCACTCCCATTCCAACACAGCCCAGCCATTGAAATCGTACTGGGCGAACTTAGAAAATATGCCATCGAAATCTACTTGACCATCGCCCAGCGATCGGAAACGGCCAGCGCGATTAACCCAAGATTGATAACCACCATAAACGCCAACACGACCGTTGGGATTCAACTCGGCGTCCTTAACATGGAACATCTTAATGCGGTCATGGTAGATATCGATATGCTCTAAGTAGTCGAGCGCCTGTAAGACGTAGTGGCTTGGATCGAACAACATGTGGCAGCGGGGGTGATTGTCGACTCGGTCGAGAAACATCTCAAAGCTGGCGCCGTCATGCAGGTCCTCTCCGGGGTGTACTTCGTAGCAGAGGTCGACACCGGCTTTATCAAACGCGTCGAGTATTGGCCGCCAACGTGCGGCGAGCTCAGCGAAGGCCGCCTCGACCAGCCCAGCCGGCCGTTGCGGCCAGGGGTAAACGTAAGGCCAAGCCAAAGCACCGGAAAACGTAACATGGGCGCTGAGGCCAAGATTGTTAGACGCCTTTGCCGCTAACATCAACTGGTCCACGGCCCACTTCTGCCGGGCAGATGGATCACCCCGAACATGCTCTGCGGCAAATCCGTCGAAAGCTTCATCGTAAGCCGGATGTACCGCTACCAGTTGTCCCTGCAAATGCGTGGACAGTTCGGTGATTTCTACGCCGCACTCGCCGGCTACACCCTTGAGCTCATCACAGTAGTCTTTGGACTCCGCCGCCTTGGCTAAATCGATCAGGCGGCCGTCCCAACTCGGTACTTGCACACCTTTGAATCCTAGTGAGGCCACCCATTCGCAGATGGACCGAAAAGAATTAAACGGCGCTTCATCCCCCGCGAATTGCGCGAGAAAGATAGCTGGGCCTTTGATGGTTTTCATATTTTCTCCTTTTGTATTTCTGCTACGAGTAAAATTTACAAGTAACGGTTTACTAGATTTTCTAAATACTCCTGCCGGGCCGATACCGGTTGAGGATTCAGACCTTGCTGTTCGACACGTTGAGC
>JASJAT010000188.1 GCA_030066885.1 Arenicellales bacterium
CTTCCTTGACCAGGGAATCTTTCGTCATAACATGCCTTCCATTTGCAGAGTAAGTTTCTTGATCTCCAGAGAAAAGATCGAATTGTCTTGTACCCTTGGCGAGTGATGACGAAACGTAAAAATCCCTCACTTTCGCGAAGTCCGGTTCGTGTTTTAGGGTTCTCTCTTTATGACAGAGCAGTGTTTGTCGAGATGATCGATTTAAAAGAAAGTCTTCGTATTGCTGTCTACTTTCTTTATTTTTGATTCTGCGCAACATCCGTTCTGATTTTTCAATCAGGTTGCCAGCCCACGCGGTTCTAGGGGTAGCTTCACACAGAAATGTAAGCCCATGTGGATGCGCTCGATTGATGAAATCAGATACATACGAAGGTTCTGTTTTACTGTTTAAGTATTCATGATAGAAAAGGGATTCTAGGTCCGGACGGCCCCTCATGCTCAAGATTCCCTCAAGTCGGGGTCGAAAGGGATGTTCGGTAGCCATTGTGTCTGAAAGAAATTCCAGGATCTCACGCGCTTTCTCCGCTCTTTCTTTAGTGCCGCGCGTTTCCCCTAAGTGATACAGCATGATTCTCCTCAGTGCATCATCAATGTGACCCCCTGGATAAACTGCATAATTAATGTAAGCGATGCCATCAGTTACGAGATTACGACTACAGATTGACAAGATTTTTTCCTGTACTTCGAACGGAACCCAAGAAAACACTCCGCGTGCGATGATGTAATCAAACTGCCCGAAATTCTCATCGATATCGAGAATGCTACGTGTTTCGAGGTTTACATTTTTAAGACCAAGGTTGTGGATCAGATCTTTACCGGCAGCAAGCTCATTCTCTGACAGATCGATACCGAAAAACTCGCTACCGGGTAATTCACTAGCCATCGCGATTAAATGTCCACCGTCCGAGCAGGCTAGGTCTAATACTCGACACTCTTCAATCCGCGCAGGGGTAAGGCCATAAAGCCAACCCATCACTGCTAGGTGGTCAATGTGACTGGAAGGCTCAGGCATGCTTGCATAAGGTAATTCGTTGTAAGCAGATGTGATCTGTTGGATTACCTCAACAACAGCATTTTCAAGACCAGAAGGTGAGGATTCTGATTGTTCAGAATTTAGGGTTAGCGTGTTGTAGTCGATACTCAGGTTTGAGTGTCGCATGGGTTCGAGGCGCTACACGCTAGACTTGAATACCACCAGAGATAAGCCCTGGTTAACAACCTGTAAACCGCACAATACAAAACCACCACTGATTTGTGTGGTGTGGTGAGACCAGATAGTCTCATTCATAGCAACGAAATTAATAAGTGACCTACGCTACACCATAGCATTATCTATTACGGTTGCCTTATAAGAATGCGTCATCTTTCGGCTAAAAAGCGGAGGGCGCGTAAGCTACCCATACCTGAAGGCAGCCGCGGGAAAGGAATGATCCTGGAGAGCCGCCTAAGCAGAGTTATGGTTTGGAGGAGAAGGGGCTTCTAAGAGTTCGGAGTTGGGTTCAACAAGGTCTCCACGCCGGGGTGACTTCCGTAGTGTGATGATTACCATTGCTACCATCAGGATCACTACACCCACAAGTAGAATGGAACCCGCCACAAACTGGACATCACCTTGAAATAGCACGTGAACGGATTCAAACATCGTGTCGACCTTTTAAGTACAGAATATCTTTACTACAGCTTAGACCATATTTGGAGGATAGTAAGAAAAGGCGGATATAAAATTTTCCAGCTTGTAGCTGGAGGAATTTAAATCAGTGTTATAGCGAAGCGATGTAGGAATAACAAATTCAAGGTACGTCAACGAGACAATTGTTTGCGTAAGAAAACAGTTCGTTCAGTACTAATCACCATGTCACCCCGCGCCGATAATCGCAACGAAGGCGCCATTCCCACATCACAGTAGCAAGGAGCATGCGTCTAGCAGCTAGTGAAAACTACTAGTGGTATTTCGCTCGTTATTAGTCACTAGCCACAAGCCACTGTCTTGGCTTAAACAGGCTAGAAGTCGCCATTTGTCAAATGAAATGGGACGTGCGGCAGTAAAATTTGATTAACACTGCATCCAAGTGATTATCTCAAGGTGATAGCCAGCGAAGCATGCCGATTAAAAGTGTCATCGATAAAGCCAAGAAAAATTGATTGGGTACTGAACGCAAGCAACAAGCATCATACTGTGGATGCTTTATTTCCTGTGCTGTTTGTTCTCGTACCCTGTATTTTGTTTTGGGGCGGTATTGCGTGGTTGGCGAGCAGATTGTTTAGTTAGGATTGTAAGGCGTATAATAGAAATCGGCACTACCGCTCGTTGAACTATTAATAATTGGATCACTCTTACTACCCCCTGTGGAGTGTTCCGGGATAAACGGGTGCAAGAGCAAGTGGTTAACAACACTAACCCAATAACAGTTTAGATACAATCAAGGAGGGGCGGTAGTTGCCACTTTACTAGTGGTTAAAAAGAAACCGGCTCGCCTCTTAACGCAGGGCTTCGAACAAATCATTTAACGCTTCGGCACCGGGGCACAACTTGTCATACGGCATCGAAATCAACGGTTGATCAACTGTATTGTTGTGTTTGTGCAGGTCAGCCGCTGCGTCGTCAAGGAAAAGCAATCCGGTTATGATTTCACCCTTTTTGTGATGATCCTGGATGTACGACCAGGCCGCGTTTCTCGTCGTCATACTGTAGTCGGGTGATGTTTTACGCAGCACTATGCGACTGCCGTCATGCAGCGTAACTGGCGCCACGTCTTCGTATTCCACAGTAATTTCTGTGGCAGGGGGTACGAAGTCAGTGTGGACGACTTCGTGAAAGTTCTCCCGCGTATGCGCATAACTTTTTGTAGAACCTTCGTGATCGTTGAAAGTAACGCAGGGGGAAATCACGTCTATCAGCGCAAATCCCTGATGGGATAACCCGGCTTTAATCAACGGTACCAGTTGATCTTTGTCACCGGAGAAGCCCCGCGCAACAAATGTCCCGCCCAGACTTAGCGCGAGTAAAACCGAGTCCAGGGGTGGTTGCTCATTGATAGTGCCGTTTTTCGCTTTGCTGCCCATGTCTGCCGACGCGGAAAATTGGCCTTTGGTTAAGCCATATACGCCGTTATTCTCGACTATGTATAGCATGTTCATATTGCGCCGGATGGCGTGGGCAAATTGACCCAATCCAATAGACAAAGAGTCCCCGTCACCCGATACACCGATAAAATACAGGTTCTCATTAGCGGCGTTGGCGCCGGTTGCGATCGCGGGCATTCGTCCATGCACCGTATTGATACCGTGCGATGCGCTCAAAAAGTATGCTGTCGTCTTGGATGAACACCCGATTCCACTGACCTTTGCTGCTTTTTCCGGTGGCAGGTTCAGTTCGAAGAAAGCGCGCACTAACGCGGCAGTGACAGAATCGTGGCCACACCCCGCACACAACGTTGACATACCTCCTTCATAGTCTCGCAAGGTCAAACCGAGTTTATTCTTTTTTATGCCACTAACTTTAACCTTAGGCTTGGTAAGGTAACTCATGCGACCGATTCCTCGCGCATTGCCTCGTACAAAAATTGTGCAACGTGTTCACTGCTTATTGGAAAGCCGTTGTAATGCAGTACCGGAATAAGTTTACTTTTTTGTACGTCGAGTTCTGCCGTCAGCAAAGTACAAAGCTGAGCATCCCGGTTCTGTTCGACAACGAACACACGCTCATGGGATTCAATAAACCTCTTTACCTTGCCATTAAAAGGAAACGCGCGAAGGCGCATATAGTCCACCGGTTCGTCAAGCAACGGTAGTGCCTCCCGCACGGCACCGTCGCTGCTGCCCAAGGCTACTACCCCGACCCTGGCGCCCTTTCTTCTTTTTACTACGGGCTGCGGTACTAGTTTGCCGGCATGATCCCACTTGCGTAGTAGTCGATCGAGTACTTCCTGATACTCATTTGGATCTTCTGTGTATCCCCCGGCTTGGTTGTGTCCGGAGCCCCGGGTGAAATACGCACCACGCTTGTGTGTCCCCGGGTAAGTTCGGTAGCAAATACCATCTCCGTCTTTGTCCTCGTAACGACTAAAATCACCCAGTCGCTCAATTTCCTCGGCGGACAGTACTTTTCCGCGGTCCGGTTTGAATGTGTCGTCCCAGGTCAACCGCGGGCACATCCAATCGTTCATACCGATGTCGAGATCCGACATAACGATCACAGGAGTTTGTAAGCGATCTGCCAAGTCAAAAGCCTGAACTGCAAAATAAAAACACTCTTCGGGATCTGAGGGAAACAATAAAACGTGACGGGTATCACCGTGTGATGCGTAGGCACAGGCGATCAGATCAGACTGCTGCGTGCGCGTAGGTAGGCCGGTTGAAGGCCCGGCGCGTTGAATGTTGAACACGACTGCAGGAATCTCAGCATAGTAGGCGAATCCCAAAAACTCATTCATCAATGAAATGCCTGGTCCGCTGGTTGAGGTGAATGCACGGGCACCAGCCCAGCTCGCGCCAAGCACCATGCCTATCGCCGCTAGCTCTTCTTCGGCTTGTATCACGCAGAAACGGCGTTGGCCGGTATCGGGGTCTTTACGGTAGCGCTCACAGAACGCATTGAACGCGTCTATCAATGATGTCGACGGTGTGATTGGGTACCAGGAAGCTACCGTGGCGCCGGCATAGACACAGCCCAGCGCGGCGGCGGTATTTCCGTCTATCATCATGTGCTCACTGGTTTTGTTCAACGTTTCCACCCCGATGGACAAAGGGCATTCAAAATTTTTCGCGGCGTAATCGCAGCCGATATCGAGGGCCGTTAGATTGGCCTCCAGTAAGTTTGCTTTTTTGGCAAAGATCTTTTTCAGGCGGCTTCGAATAACGTCGCAGTCGATGTTCAGAAACGTCGCTAGGGCTCCAACGTAAGCTATATTTTTCATCAATACCCGGACTCGCGGGTCGTCAAAGGCTTCGTTGCACATCTGGGAAAAAGGGATGCCCAATACAGTTATATCTTCTCGGGTCAGTACGTCCCGACGTGGCCAGGTCGAGTCGTATAAAAGAAATCCCCCCGGGCTCACTTCGGCGCAGTCGTGCTTATATGTTTGGGCATTCATCGCAACCATGATATCTACCCGCCCGGAACGAGAAGTGTGGCCATTTTTGGTGACACGTATCTCATACCAGGTGGGTAATCCCTGTATGTTAGAAGGGAAAAAATTCTTGCCCACCACTGGAATACCCATCTGAAAAATAGATTTCATCAGTAATGTGTTTGCGCTAGCTGACCCCGTGCCATTGACATTGGCGATCTTAATAACGAAGTCGTTTATGCGATTTTGTGAATTTTTTCGCACGTCGAATCAGAAGCGTAAGGAATATTGAGTGTGGACTTTTGCATATCCCAAGCGCCCGTCGGACAGCGCTCTGCACACAGGCCACAGTGTATGCAAACATCCTCGTCCTTAACCATAACTTTACCCGTCTGGGGCAAGGCCTCAGATACAAAGATGTCCTGGTCTTCGTTAAGCGCCGGGCGCTTGAGCCGTTGGCGCAATTCTTGTTCTGCTTTGTTCTGAGTGATGGTTAGGCAATCGACCGGGCATACATCGATACAGGCATCACACTCGATGCAAGCTGCCGCCTTAAACACCGTTTGTATATCGCAGTTTAAGCAGCGCTGTACTTCCTGTTCCACCTGGTCGGGTTCAAAACCGAGTTCCACCTCGATGTTGAGTTTTTTGAAGCGTTTTTTCAGCGGGACGTACGGCATCACCCGCCGACCAGCTGAGCTGAAATTATTGGCATAGCTCCACTCGTGGATGCTCATCTTGGTGCTGGTCAAGTTCATAGTGTGAGGAGGACGATTATCCAGCGGGACACCGCTACAGTAGTTGTGGATAGAAATAGCGGCCTGGTGGCCGTGCTCCACCGCCCAGATGATGTTGAGCGGACCAAACGCCGCATCGCCACCAAAAAATACTCCCTCTATGGTGGACTGCATGGTCAGTTTATCGACTATAGGCATATCCCATCGATTGAAATCGATGCCAATATCGCGTTCGATAAAAGGAAAAGCGTTTTCTTGGCCAATTGCCAAAATAACCGAATCACAAGGGATAGTAACCTGCTTGAGTCTCTTCGAAACCAGGCGACCGTCCTCGTCTTCATTCCATTCCACTAGGCCAAACTTAACTCCCGTTAACCTGCCCCCTTCTACAACGAATTCTTCCGGAGCGTGGTTGTAGATCAGTTCTACCTGCTCTGCGATAGCGTCTTCCAGTTCCCAGTCGGAAGCCTTGAGCATGTTGGAGGGTTTTCGTGCTACGACTTTGACGTCTTTGCCCCCCAGCCGAAGTGATGTACGGCAACAATCCATCGCGGTGTTACCACCGCCGATGATAATTACTCTCTCGCCAATGCTATCAACGTGTCCGAACGCGACCGACTCCAACCATTGGATGCCAACGAATATTTCGCCGGTGTGATCGCGTCCTGGAATTTTCAAATCTCGTCCTAGTGGTGCCCCGGACCCCACAAAAATTGCATCGAAATTTTCCTCAAGGAGGGCCGCCATACTGGTAACAGGGCTCCCGAGTCGAAGGTCCACGCCCATGTCAAGGATCTGTCCAATCTCATCATCCAGTATTTGTCCTGGTAATCGAAATGTAGGGATATTTGTCCGCATCAGTCCGCCGGTAAGCTCGAGCTTTTCAAGCATCACGATCTCGTAACCGAGCGGCAGTA
>JASJAT010000189.1 GCA_030066885.1 Arenicellales bacterium
ATCTCACCAGAGTCTGGGATCAGCCCCCGCATGATCATCTTGCTCAGCGTCGTCTTGCCACAACCGCTCTCTCCCACAAGACCCAAACACTCTCCAGGTTGTATATCTACACTGACACTATCTACCGCAACGATCTCTTGCTCACCACCCATCCCCAGTATGCCGCTCTTGCGGATCTGGAAAGTTTTAGTCAAGTTTTTGACTGCAAGGTGTGGTCCGACGGCAGTAGCCTCTTCGGGCCAGGGCTCCCGGTTGGCCAGCAACGGGCCGGTTTGATGATCGATGTCGCGTATGGGTACAAGCCGCTCCCCGGGTTCCATGTCAAAACGAGGCACGGCTTTTAGCAATGCTTTCAGGTAAGGGTGCGAACCTTTTTCAAAAATGTCTTCCACGCTTCCGCGCTCCATTACCTCGCCGTGATAGGCAACGACAACTTCTTCGGCCACGTTGGCAACAACGCCGAGGTCATGGGTGATTATGAGTACAGCCATGCCTAATTCAGCCTGCAACTCGAGGATCAAATTCAAGATTTGGGCCTGAATGGTCACATCCAGTGCAGTCGTAGGCTCGTCCGCAATTAACAACGCCGGGCGACAGATTAAAGCCATCGCAATCATTGCTCTTTGACGCAAGCCCCCTGATAACTCAAAGGAATAGGTATCCATGGCACGATGTGGATCAGGGAACCCTACCAAACCGAGCATTTCTTCGGTGATCTCCAGGCCTTCTTGCTTGCCCACATCACGGTGTAAAAATAACGCTTCGCTCACCTGGTCACCCACGGTGTGCAATGGTGACAGGGACACCATCGGCTCCTGAAAAATAATCGAGATACTGCCTCCCCGAATCGATCTCATCTCGCCTCCTTTCGCGGGGAGTTTGGCGATATCGATTACTTCACCGTTCCGTTTAGGATCGGCAAGCAGGATCTCACCGGAAGTGATGCTGCCTGTATCCGGTAGAATGCGCATAATGGATTGAGCAATCACGGATTTACCGGACCCACTCTCACCGACCAGGGCCACCGTCGTTCCGGCTCCAATGTCGAAAGAAACCCCTCGAACGGCCTCGACTACTATACCGTGTATATTGAATTCGACCTTCAGGTCTCGAATGCTAAGTAGCTCATCCATCAAGTATTTTGACAACGGTTAGTTCAATAAGTCGCCTATTTTTATTCTGCTTAATCAGCTAAAGGAATTGCGGCGTCGAGGTTACACAACTGCGTCAGGAGACATCGATACAGTCTTAGGATCCAGATCGCCCAGTGCACTCACCACGGCTGCTGGGTAAGCGAGCGAAGGCAACTGGACTTAAACTGAATCTATTGGATGTCCGGCGAGTTATATTATTATTTCGACAGATCGACGTATGGTCTTCCTCCACCTCGGGCGTTGATTATTCTATATCAGCCCCGCGCACTTTAGCAGATCGGGTAAAAACACGTTAGCCAAATTCTACGAACATTTGCACCAACACTCATATGCGTCTGCGACAGAATGGCCCACTGCTTGCGCCAAATCACTCAGGACCAAAGACGTCACAACCATTTCATTCCGATCGTTGTGATTTGCTGGATTTGTGTACAAATCTAAAGTTCCGGGCACTCTATTCTCCGGCTGAGCTAGAACACTGCCCTAAAGGTCAGGTTCAGCTTGTCCACTATTTCAAGGACGTGGTTTTCGTCGATGATATAGGGTGGAGCCAACAACACGTGATGCCCCGCTTGGCCATCTATAGTGCCCGCCATCGGATAACACATCAGGCCTTGTCGCATAGCTTCCTGCTTGATCTTAACGTGCACGCGCGAATCGACCGGCATGGGCTGTTTGGTAGCATGATCCTCAACTATCTCCAACCCTATAAATAGACCGCGTCCCCGTATATCACCGATGTGATTGTGTTTGCCAAAACACCCCGACAAGTGCTGGAAAAGTGCTTCGCCCTGTTTCTTTACGTTGTCGAGTAAATTCTCTTTTTCTATCGTTCTTTGTACCGCCAAACCGGCAGCACACGCTGTCGGATGCCCCATGTAGGTATGGCCGTGTTGAAAAAACCCGCTCCCGTCCACGATGGTGCGGTAGATTTTATCCGTCACCATCAACGCACCGATGGGTTGATATCCGGCACCGAGTCCCTTCGCCATTACCACCATATCAGGGTTTATTCCCTCCTGTTCACACGCGAACAACGTGCCCGTACGTCCCATTCCACACATCACCTCATCCAGTATGAGCAGAATGCCGTACTGATCACAAATTTCCCTAATTCGCCTGAAGTAACCTACTACCGGCGGGACCGCACCTGAAGTTGCACCCACCACAGGTTCCGCCACGAAAGCCAGTACCGTTTCCGCACCCAGTTCTTGAATTTTTTCTTCTAGTTCATCGGCAACTCTACGCCCGTATTGTTCAACCGTTTCGTCTGCTGTTTGATCTCGATAGCAGTAACATGGCGAGATATGGTGGGTTTGTATGAGCACAGACTCAAACGGCCGACGCCGCCATCGATTGCCACCGACAGCGAGGGCACCCAGAGTATTGCCGTGATAGCTCTGCCTTCGCGCTATAAAGTGGCGCCGACGGTCATCACCACGTTCCAAAAAGTATTGCCGGGCCAACTTGAGTGCTGCCTCTATCGCCTCTGAGCCGCCTGATACAAAATACACCCAATCCAGACCCGGACTTCGGTCCACTAAGAAACTGGCGAGTTCCTCGGCGGGCTCGCTGGTGAAGAACGAGGTATGCGCGAAAGGAATACCCTTCAGTTGCGCCTCGATCGCTTCGATGACCGTCGAATGGCTGTGCCCCAAACAGGATACCGCGGCACCCCCCGAGGCATCCAGGTAGCGGCGACCATCGTTGTCGATGATATAAGGTCCATCGCCCTCGACCGCCGTCGGTAAGGGATTGCCTGGAACACGATGAAATACATGACTCATGTTGTTACAGCCTTGAAGAATTTGTCCGGTCCAAATTGCGGCGGCGGAATCCCGGTCTAGATTGATCGGCCCGAGGCGTTCGCCGACAGGAGGGTTTTGCACCGATTGGGTATACTGTCCCCTTTAATAAGCCGTCTCCATATTTGCAGAGGTTAACATGGAATCAAAGCAACATCTTCAGTCACCGGAGTCGATCGACCAGAGAGTTAGCCTACTTCGAGGGCGTGTAGTCGGACAGATTCCCGCGCAAGCTACTGACGCTAGTACGCAAAGGTTTGTGAGTCAATACTACGCGGACGTCCCACCTGAAGACTTACTGGACCGCGACCCTGCATCCCTGGCCAAAATTGCGCTCGATCACCTGGCTTTCGGCAATCAGCGTAAACCCGGCACGCCTTTAGTCCGCGTTTACTATCCAGATTTGCCGGAACATAAACCGGATGTACAACACATCACACTTGAGATTGTTACAGATGATATGCCGTTTCTTGTTGACTCCTTGGGGATGGAAATCAACCGACAAGGCTTGCTCATTGCACTCACCATCCACCCTCTGATCAAGGTAAAACGCGATAAAAGCGGCGTATTGCTGGAAGTTGCGGATCAACCGGGGCCGGATCTGATTGCAGAATCGTATCTCAGGATGGAGATCGAGAACGAGTCTATGACGGAAGATCTAGCAGAGATAGAAACCCAGATCCGAAGCGTACTGAGAGACGTTGCTTTTACAGTACAAGATTGGATAAGCATGTCGCAACGAGCAGAGGACGTTAAAAATACGATCGACAACGTCACCGTCGTATCCAAACAGGAAAAAGAAGAAACCAAGGCTTTTCTCGATTGGTTGGTGGCCGACCACTTTATATTTCTAGGTTTCCGAGAATACGATTTGCTCGAACACGAAGGCCAGGATGTACTAGCAACGGTGCAAGGATCCGGTCGGGGCATCCTTCGGCAAAATAACAGTGAAACGGTTTCAAAGTCCTTTTCGATTCTGCCACCCCACGTACGCAACTACGCAAGGTTGCCGAATCTGCTTACCCTGACCAAAGGAAACGCGATGGCAACGGTTCATCGTTCCACCCACATCGACTATGTCGGCCTAAAAAAATTCAACGAAAATGGGGACGTTTCAGGTGAATACCGATTTCTCGGGTTGTATACCTCCAATGTCTATCTGGATGATCCCTACGAAATCCCAGTGGTACGACAAAAGCTGCGGCAAGTCACCGAGCGATCCGGGTTGCAGGTTGGCAGCCATTCGGAAAAGGCCTTACAAACCATTTTGCGTAACTATCACCGCAGTGAATTGTTCCAGATTTCAACAGATCTGTTGTACGAGATCGCTATAGGTATCTTGCACTCGCAAGAACGCCAACAGACTCGCCTATTTGTAAGGCCGGATGCTTTTGGGCGCTACTATTCGTGTCTGGTATTTGTGCCGCGTGAACGATACACCACAGAACTTCGAATTCGTCTGCAAGAATTACTGATGGAAGCTTTCAGTGGCACTTCCTCGAATTTTACTATTCAACTCGGCGCGTCGGTCCTAGCGCGGATTAATTTCTGGATACGTACTGATCCAAGCAAACCAAAACAAGTGGATGTCGCTGAGCTTGAAAAGAAAATGGTTGACGCATCCCGAACTTGGAATGAACAGCTATTTACTGCGATGCGCCCTAAACTGCAAGCTGACCAAGCCAAGGTCTTGCTCAAAATATATGGAGATGCATTTCCGGCGTCTTATATTGAGTACTACAAAACAGCCAAAACTGCCGCGCTTGACATTGCACTGATGGAAAAAGTCAGCGATGACAAGGATGTGAACATAGCCATCTACCGACTGCCGTCGGATGACGGCAACATCATCCGCTTGAAGTTGTTTCACCTAGCCCATCCCATTCCGCTGTCCAACATCCTTCCAATTTTGGAGAACCTTAATCTGCGCGTGACGACAGAGCGCCCGTTCCCGATCTGGCGCAAAGGAAAGGAAATGATCTGGATCGACGCGTTTAAAACCCTGCACGTCCGAGACAGGGAGTTCGATATTCCTGAAATCGACCATCGCTTTCAAGCAGCCCTGTTGCATATATGGAAAGGAGATGCTGAAAACGACGGCTTCAATAGACTTGTATTGGATGCAGGTCTGAGCTGGCGCCAAGTAAATGTCTTGCGGGCCTGCGGCCGCTACCTAATTCAGCTGGGTGTGCCGTTCAGCCAACGCTATATGCAAGAAGCCCTGATTAACAACCCGGATATTACTGCTCTTTTAGTTGAGTACTTCGAAGTTAAGTTCAAACCCGACATAGGCGACCGGCAAGCTCAATTAACGGTGAAACTGGAGCAGATAGAAAATAGTATTAACGAAGTATCCAGTTTAGACGAAGACCGAATACTTAGACTTTTTCAATCGGTGGTGACAGCAGCCATTCGCACCAACTACTACCAGCAAACCGAGAAAGGACCAAAGCCTACCCTTTCTATCAAACTTAAACCGGAAGAGATCGAAGCCGCGCCTTTGCCCAGACCTAAGTTCGAGATCTTTGTATACTCTCCTCGCGTCGAAGGTGTACACCTGCGTGGCGGCAAGGTTGCCCGCGGTGGCCTGCGCTGGTCCGACCGAAGAGAAGATTTTCGCACCGAAATCTTGGGTTTGATGAAGGCCCAGATGGTCAAAAATGCCGTGATCGTGCCGGTCGGTGCAAAGGGTGGTTTCGTGCTCAAAAAACCGCCCACACAAAGCGGGGCCCTAAAAGAAGAAGTAGTTACCTGCTATCGGATGTTCATCCAGGCCCTACTAGATCTCACCGATAACTTGATCGACGGTAATGTGGTTTCACCACCCGATACAGTTTGTTATGACGAGGACGATCCCTATTTCGTAGTTGCCGCCGATAAAGGTACAGCTACATTTTCCGACGTCGCCAATGAGATTGCCATTACCAACGGCTTCTGGCTCGGTGACGCCTTTGCCTCCGGTGGCTCCGTCGGTTACGACCATAAGAAAATGGGGATTACAGCGCGCGGTGCCTGGGAATCGGTCAAACGACACTTTCGCAAGCTCGGAATAGACTGTCAATCTACCCCGTTTACCGCAGTCGGTATCGGCGACATGGGTGGCGATGTTTTTGGCAACGGTATGTTGTTATCACCGTTTACACGCTTGATCGCGGCCTTCAACCATATTCATATCTTCATCGACCCGAATCCAGACCACGAAAAGAGTTATGCCGAACGCAAACGGTTGTTTGAGGGACCAAACTCGTCATGGAAAGACTACAATCCGGAACTCATTTCAGATGGCGGTGGAGTGTTTGAGCGGTCGGCTAAATCAATTGCTTTATCTCCGCAGATTCGGCAGGCCTTAGACATTGATGCAGAGAGATTAACCCCCAATGAACTGATTAGGTGCATCCTGACGGCCCCGGTCGACCTGCTGTGGAATGGTGGAATAGGAACTTTCATAAAAGCAAAAACCCAAAGCCATGCAGACGCTGGTGATCGCGTCAACGATCCGATCCGAATCAATGGCGAAGAGTTACGCTGTAAGATTGTTGGCGAAGGCGGGAACCTCGGTGTAACACAGTTGGGTCGTGTTGAGTTTGCTAAAAAGGGAGGCTATATCTACACCGATTCCATCGACAACTCCGGCGGCGTCGATTGTTCGGATCACGAAGTCAACATCAAAACCCTATTGCACGGTGTTGTTAAACGCGGTGAATTATCGGAGGAGGGACGTAGCGAACTCTTGGAAGATATGACAGACGAAGTTGCAGAC
>JASJAT010000032.1 GCA_030066885.1 Arenicellales bacterium
AGGGGAGCAATTGGGGGTTGTAGGAGTGGAGGAGGCCCTCAAGCTGGCAGATGGAGCAGGAGTGGATCTAGTGGAGATTTCACCTAACGCAGAACCGCCCGTTTGCCGCATGATGGATTACGGCAAGTATCGCTATCAGGACAGTAAGCGAAAGGCCGTAGCGAAGAAAAAGCAAAAACAAATGCACGTAAAGGAGGTAAAGTTTCGGCCGGGAACGGATGTCGGTGACTACGAGGTAAAACTAAGAAACCTAATAAGGTTTCTACAACATGGGGACAAAGCAAAGGTTACTCTTCGATTTCGCGGCCGTGAGATGGCTCACCAAGAACTTGGACGAGAGTTGTTAGATCGCGTTGAAGAAGACCTTAAAGATTACGGTACTGTTGAACAGTATCCCAAAATGGAAGGCCGCCAGATGGTTATGGTAATCACACCTAAGCGCAAGTAGGGCGGCGAAGGCCAGATAGATTGCCTGAAAAAATCTATTGAACACTGAAAAACTTGAAAGATACGGAGGCGAGATGCCCAAGATTAAGACAAATCGTGGTGCGGCAAAACGGTTTAAAAGAACCGCCAGCGGACGCTTCAAACGCGCCCAATCGCACTTGAATCATATTCTAACTAAGAAATCGACCAAGCGTAAAAGACACCTGCGTGCGCAGGCGATGATCCATAGTGCAGATGCAGCTTCGGTGCGCCGAATGTTGCCTTACAGTTAAAGGGAGCTCGCAAGATGCCAAGGATTAAAAGAGGGGTTACCTCACGTGCGCGACATCGAAAGGTGTTGGAACGCGCCAAGGGTTATCGAGGGCGCCGCAAGAACGTGTTCCGCGTAGCCAACCAAGCGGTGAACCGGGCAGAACAATACGCTTATCGCGACCGCCGCCAGCGAAAACGTCAATTCCGGGCGCTGTGGATCATGCGTATCAACGCAGCTGCTCGCACTCATGGTCTCAGCTACAGCCGTTTTATCAACGGCTTAGCGAAAGCAGAAATTGGTTTGGACCGCAAGGTTCTGGCAGATATTGCGGTAAATGATAAAAAAGCGTTTGAACAGTTAGCGGAGAGAGCTAAGTCGGCTTTGGCCGGCTAAATAATTGCTAAGTCCAGGCACACATCAAACTCAGTGCTCTGGCGATAGTCAATTCGCTTAGTTTAGATTTATGTAGCGAGTAACTGCGAGGAGGCTCGGTACTAGCTGCCTACAACTCGCTACTTTCGGCGTTGTTTTGATAGGGCTTTATTTGCGCATCCGATGAATAAGCTACCCACACAGGAATTAGAACATCTTGTCGACAAGATCCGTTTAGCAGTAGAGGACAGCAATGAACTCGGGTCTTTAGATAAGTTACGTGTTGAGTACCTCGGTAAAAAAGGGGTGCTGACGCAGCAACTCAAGCGAGTTGGTTCCCTACCTTCCGATCAGCGACCTGCGTTTGGACTTGCAGTCAACGAAGCCAAACAACAGGTCGAGCATTTGATTGAAGCGCGCAAAGAGATACTCACAGATAGGTCCATTTCTCAGCAGTTACAATCTGAAAAAATCGATATCACATTACCCGGCCGAGGTAACCACCTGGGTGGCTTACATCCACTGACGAGAACGATGAACCGACTAGTTGAGATCTTTCAGCGCATGGGTTTTGCCGTGGCCGATGGACCGGAAATAGAAGATGATTTTCACAATTTCGAGGCGCTCAATATTCCACCCAACCACCCGGCCCGAGCCATGCACGATACGTTTTATGTCGGTGACAATATGCTACTGCGCACCCATACATCACCAGTTCAGATTCGATATATGCGTGAGCACGAACCACCGATCAAGGTGATAGCACCAGGACGGGTCTACCGCTGTGACTCAGATCAAACCCATACCCCAATGTTCCACCAGATCGAGGGACTGGCCGTGGACCGAGACGTCAGTTTCGCTGATTTAAAAGGTGTGTTGACGGGGTTCTTGCGCGCATTTTTTGAGACAGATTTGGAAGTCCGCTTGCGGCCGTCGTATTTTCCGTTTACCGAACCTTCCGCAGAAGTGGACATCAGTTGTGTGTTCTGCGAGGGCAAGGGTTGCCGTGTATGCAAACAAACCGGATGGCTCGAAGTGCTGGGCTCGGGCATGGTGCATCCCGAAGTATATAGACACGTAGGTATAGATTCAGAGAAATACACCGGTTACGCCTTCGGATTAGGCGTAGAGCGGCTCACTATGCTGCGCTATGGGGTTGACGACTTACGCCTGTTCTTTGAAAACGATTTGAGCTTCTTGCGTCAGTTCTAAGACCATGATCGTCAGTGAAAACTGGTTACGGGAATGGATCGATCTCAAGCTCGATATCGACGGGTTAGTCGACTGCCTCACCATGTCTGGTCTGGAAGTGGATTCAGTGCAACCCGCAGGTTCCACCATGGACCAAGTGGTAGTAGGCAAGATTACCGATGTGCAGAAACATCCCCAGGCCAGCCGATTAAAAGTATGCCAAGTGGATGTGGGGGAAAAACGGACTCTCGAAGTTGTATGTGGTGCCTCAAACGCAAGGATTGATCTACATGCCCCTTTGGCTGTTGTCGGTGCGACATTACCGTCCGGCACGACCATCAAACAATCTGTTATTCGAGGCGTCGCTTCAAACGGAATGTTGTGTTCCGCCCGCGAGTTGGGTCTAGGTGACGATGCAGAGGGCTTACTTGAATTGGGTGCAGATGCCAAACCGGGACAATCCGTGCACGACTACTTGGATTTGAGCGACAACGTAATCACTATAGATTTGACGCCAAATCGAGGGGATTGCCTGAGTATTTTGGGAGTAGCCCGTGAACTGTCAGTCCTGACTGGAGCGAAACTCAAATTAAAGGATGTTGCCGACTGGCCCGCTGAAAGTGATACGGTTATACCTATCAGCATCGAAAGTCCAGAGCGATGCCCGCGTTACGTGGGTCGAGTCATTACAGGTATCGACCTATCCGTATCCACACCTTGTTGGATGCGTGAGCGCTTGCGCCGATGCGGCGTGCGGCCCATCAATCCTGTAGTAGACGTCACCAATTACGTCATGTTGGAGCTGGGACAGCCTATGCACGCCTTTGATGAGAACCGTCTACACGGAGGTATTATTGTGCGTGTGTCGCAAGCGGGGGAAACGATCACATTGCTCGATGAGTCATCGCATTCGCTGGATGCTGAAACATTGGTCATTGCTGACGACAGCGGAGCCATAGCACTAGCTGGTATCATGGGCGGAAGTGGCTCGGCTATTTCGGAACATACGGACTCCATCGTCTTAGAATCCGCTTTCTTTTCACCCACAACCCAGGCCGGTCGGGCTCGCCATTATGGTTTACACACGGATTCCTCCTATCGTTTCGAACGCGGTGTCGATCCGGAACTACCCGTTATCGCGTCGCACTATGCGACAACTTTGTTAAAAGACATCGTGGGCGGAACACCCGGTCCCGTTGTCGAGGTCGTACACGAAGAGTGTTTGCCGAAGCGCCAACCCGTTGTTGTACGTTATGATCGGATCAACAAATTGCTCGGAGTGCGCATACCTAAATCAAAAGTAAACAATATACTGTCTCGTGTAGGTTCGAAGGTAGATAAGTCGGACGCAAGCTGGAAGCTAACCCCTCCTTCTTTTCGGTTCGACATAGACCGTGAATGTGATCTCATTGAAGAGATTGCACGTGTAAACGGATACGATGAATTACCCGCACACAATCTACAAATGGATGTTACTCACTTACACATGCCGGAAGAGAAGCTGGAGTTGGTCCGAGTCAGACAGGCTCTGGTGGATCGCGATTACAGGGAGGTCGTGACTTACAGTTTTGTCGATCCTGAGATACAACAACGTCTTGAGCCGAACAACCTCGGGATCCCATTGGCCAATCCGTTGGCGTCGAACCTGTCGGTCATGCGGGTCAGTTTATGGCCGGGGCTTCTACACGTTTTAAGGGCGAATCTAAACCGCCAACATCGGCGTATTCGTTTGTTCGAAGTTGGTAAAACTTTTCACCAAACTGGAGAACATATTAACGAGGTCGAGCGATTGGGCGGTGTGGTAATCGGCTCAGCTTGGCCCGAACAATGGGGGCAAGCCGATCGCGAAGTGGATTTCTTTGACGTTAAGTCGGATTTGGAGGCCTTGTTCGCGTTGACCGGCGCGAAAGGTGATTTCAGCTTCCATGAGCTGGAGCAACCCAGCTTACATCCCGGCCAATCCGCCGAAATTCAGCATAAATCAGCTGACTGTGCTATCGGTCGGTTGGGCCGGCTTCATCCAGAGCATCAGGAGGCATTGGAGTTTACCCAGCCCGTGTACCTGTTCGAGCTGGACCTTAGCGTGTTGAGAGACCGAAAAATGCCTGTTTACCGCGGAATCTCGCGATTTCCGGCGATCCGGCGAGATTTGGCGGTGTTGGTGGATGAGGCCGTTTCGGCCGACGAACTGCTAAAATCTATTGAAAATACGGTGGGTGCGGACTTGACAAACCTCGAGTTATTTGACGTATATCGCCGGGAAGGTGTTGATTCAAAGAGAAAAAGTTTAGCATTTAGCTTGACCTTGCAGGCAACTTCGCGCACTCTTATAGACAGTGAAGTCGACTCGATTATCGATCGAACGCTAGATGAGCTACGCCGACGTTTTGGCGCAGAGCTAAGAACATAGAAGAGGTACTGGTGTTGGCGGTTACAAAAGCGGACCTTGCTGATACGCTGTTTAACGAACTGGGCTTAAATAAGCGCGAAGCGAAAGAATTTGTCGAGCTTTTTTTTGAAAAAATTCGAATGGCGCTGGAGACCGGCGACTCAGTTAAATTGTCTGGGTTCGGCAATTTTGGCGTACGGGAGAAAAACCCTCGGCCCGGCCGTAACCCAAAAACAGGGGAAGAAATCCCGATCACTGCAAGGCGGGTTGTTACTTTCAAGGCGAGTCAAAAACTAAAGGATCGCGTTGCAGCCAATGCGGCTATACTTCCTCGAGGGTCAATAGAGAAATAAGAAACAGTGCTGGATCCTAGCGAAAATACCGATTTACCCCCCATACCGAGTAAGCGCTACTTTACTATCGGCGAGGTTAGTGAGCTATGCGCAGTCAAGCCGCACGTACTGCGCTACTGGGAACAAGAATTTCCGCAACTTAAGCCTGTTAAAAGAAGAGGAAATCGCCGCTACTACCAACGCCACGAAGTCCAGTTAATCCGACAAATCAGAAGCCTGTTGTACGTCGATGGCTTCACCATCAGTGGCGCCCGCAACCAACTCGATCACGATAGCGAAGTGGATGGAAAACCATTGGTTTCAAGTTATCGTGAACAAATCGTAGCTGATTTGATCCGGGAGATTGATGAAGTAGTCTCTATACTTCGAGATTGACACACCGGGGACAGTATACTTTTTAACCAGGGGCTTCACTCCTGAAGTCTGCCGCTGCATCTATGCTCGGTAGTTTTCTGACGGATGCTATTTACATTGGGAAAGATCATAAAAACTTGCCCAAAAATAATCAGAAACAGCAGATATTCTCGGTTTTCAAAAGTATACTGCCCCTCGAGCGGGGCGTAGCGCAGCCTGGTAGCGCACCTGAATGGGGTTCAGGTGGTCGGAGGTTCAAATCCTCTCGCCCCGACCAGTTTCAATTCGGTCTAGCCTTGACGTGTACACGTGTCCCAAACGACAAGACGAAGTGAATCTATGTGGTTCCTGTTGAGCAATGATGATGGGTATCTCTCCCCGGGATTAAATCATCTAGCAGAAAGTTTAAAGGTACTCGGTGACGTTACCGTGGTTGCTCCGGACCGGGATCGAAGCGGTGCGAGTAATTCATTGACGTTAAAACGCCCGCTTCGGGTGTATCAAGCAAACAATGGATTCTATTATGTCGACGGAACACCGACCGATTGTGTGCATTTAGGTGCTACGGGTTTAATGTCGCGTGAACCGGACATGGTGATCGCTGGTATCAACAGAGGACCCAATTTGGGTGACGATGTACACTACTCGGGTACGGTAGCGGCGGCGATGGAGGGGCGGTTCTTGGGGTATCCCGCGCTCGCGGTTTCACTGGTCAGTTTTGAGGCCAAGCACATTCCCACCGCTTCATCGGTCGTGGTTCGGCTAATCAAAGACATGAAGGCCCGGCCGTTACCGCCTGATACGATATTGAATATCAACGTGCCCGACGTGCCGTATGACAAACTGGCCGGGTTCCGGGCGACCCGGTTGGGACTGCGACACAAGTCCGAACCTGTCATTCGAAGCGAAGATCCCAATGGCGAGCCCATCTATTGGGTCGGACCACCGGGTCCGGAACAGGACGCCGGGGAGGGAACTGATTTCGATGCTGTACGCAACGATTATGTGTCGATCACCCCAATCAAGGTTGATTTAACGCATAAAGAGTCACTGTCACAACTAAGTCAATGGTTACAGGAACCAAACCCATAAGAGCCCTGTCGCGCCGCATATCTAAAGGCGTGGGAATGACCTCGGTACGCACGCGCCAACGCTTGGTTGACCGCTTAGCCACTGAAGGGATCCACCGACACGAGGTTCTGCAGGCTATGAATACCGTTCCCCGACACTTATTTGTAGACGAGGCCTTGGCCAGTCGCGCCTATGAGGACATTGCACTTCCGATTGGATACGGACAAACCATTTCCCAACCCTTTGTCGTAGCACTGATGACCCAGGCACTGTTGGATGATTTAGATCCAGCTCGTGTCTTGGAAATCGGTACGGGTTGCGGTTACCAAACCGCCATTTTAGCCTGCCTTATTGACGAGGTGTTTACAATTGAAAGGATTCAAGAACTGTATCAACAGTCGCGCAACCGTTTGTTTGATATTGGATTGAGAAACATCAAATTTCGCCATGGCGATGGATTTTTGGGTTGGGACGAATACGCCCCTTACGATGCCATACTAGCCGCGGCCGCGCCTAATCAGATCCCGCAAACTCTGTTAGACCAACTGGCTGTCGGTGGGCGCTTGATCTTGCCGGTCGGGGAGCGAAGTCAGCAGAAGCTCATCAAAATCGAGAGGACCGCTGAGGGCTACGAGCAGCACGAACTGGAATCGGTTCGGTTTGTGCCCTTAATCGAAGGTACTAGTTAAAAATCAATCAGTTATGAAGTTATTTTCGACGCTATATCGACGTGTACTCCAGTGGGCGTCGCACCCCCATGCACCCCGCTATTTGGGCGTTCTGAGCTTCGCCGAGTCCTCTTTTTTCCCTATCCCGCCCGACGTGATGCTGGCTCCCATGACGCTCAGTAAGCCCAACAACGCCTGGTATTTTGCCTTGCTGACCACGGTGACGTCTGTTCTAGGTGGAATCTTGGGCTATTTTATTGGGTATTTCCTGTTCGAAGAACTCGGGCAGCCACTAATCGAGTTCTACCATGCCCAGGAGAGTTTCGACAAAGTGAAACAGTGGTTCGACGTTTATGGTGTGTGGGTGGTTTTCATAGCTGGATTTTCTCCAATCCCGTATAAACTTTTCACTTTGACATCCGGTGTTTTATCCCTCGCGTTGTTACCGTTTATCGTCGCCTCAATCATTGGACGGGGTGCGCGTTTTTTTCTGGTTGCAGGACTAATTTTCTGGGGCGGGGAAAGGTTTGCTAACTTCTTGCATAGATGGGTTGATCTAATCGGTTGGATAACGGTGGCGGTTATTGTTTTGGGGTTGGTGATCTGGAACGTGGTGTAATGAAAACAAACGCAGTTTTAATCTGCATGTTTTTACTAGGTTGTGCGAATACCTCGGATGTTCCCGTTACCGATCGTTCCTCTTCCAAATCACAAGTCATCGTCACCTCCCGCACTGGAGCTAACCTTTCGACAACAGCGGTACCAAGTTCATCCATACGCAAAGGACAGAAGGTTCACGTTGTACAATCCGGCGAGACCTTATACAGCATTGCCTGGGCCGCGGGGCTTGATTATCAAGCTTTGGCCAGGTGGAATGGCATTCGTGCACCCTATGTAATCCGGCCTGGTCAGCGCTTGAAATTGGTTTCGCCGCCTAAAAAAGTCACAAAAAATACCGCGCCGCCCAGCTCAAAATCCTCAAAATCAACCTTCAAATCCACGACCCCGGCCCAGATCAGTTCAAAATCTGGTTGGATTTGGCCTGTTAAGGGCCCGATTTTAAAGCGTTTTTCGGCTAAGGCCGGTAATAAAGGCATCGACATTGGAGGGGAAAGCGGCCGTGGGATCCGGGCGGCGGCGGACGGAAAAGTTGTTTACGCTGGGAGTGGACTTCGGGGCTATGGAAAGCTTATTATAGTAAAACATGATGAAGTTTATCTAAGTGCTTATGCACACAACAGTAAATTGTTGGTAGCGGATGGTTCGGCAGTAGTAAGGGGGCAACAGATTGCTTTAATGGGGGACACTGGCACAGACCGAGTTAAGTTGCATTTTGAGATTCGGCAGAGGGGGAAGCCAGTTAATCCGTTAAAATACTTGCCAAAGCGTCCTTAACCAAAAACTGGTTTAATACAGGGGGTGCAGTATGAACTACCAGTTGACGTCATCAGAAGACAAAAAGGAGAAATCGGGTTCGCGACAAAAGCTTGCCCAGGCGGACGCCACACAAATCTATCTCAAAGAGATTGGTTTTTATCCTTTACTTACCGCAGAGGAAGAAGTCCACTATGGACGACTGTGTCTGAAAGGAGACAGTGACGCCAGGCACCGTATGATTGAGAGCAATCTGCGGCTGGTGGTGAAGATTGCTCGGCGGTACATCAATAGGGGCTTGGCTTTCTTAGATCTCATCGAAGAGGGCAATCTGGGGCTCATCCGGGCGGTGGAGAAGTTTGATCCTGAACGGGGATTCCGCTTTTCGACCTATGCGACATGGTGGATCCGTCAGACCATCGAACGGGCAATCATGAACCAGACCCGGACCATTCGCTTACCGGTGCATATTCTGAAGGAAATCAACGTGTATCACCGTGCGGCGAAGGCGCTGACCCAAACCTTGGACCATGAGCCTACGGCTGAGGAAATAGCTGAAAAAGTCGACGCTCCCATTGAAGATGTCAAGCGCATGCTGGGGCTGGATGAGAAGATCTCGTCTGTCGATGCCCCACTTGAATCGGATCCTGATCGGACGCTTCTAGACGCCATCCCGGATGGAAAAGCGGCGGATCCAGCGGACATCCTGCAAAACGAGAAGGTTATTAAATATATCGAAGAATGGCTGCAGTGCTTGCCCGAAAAGCAACGGGAAGTGGTTGAGCGCCGCTTTGGCCTGGCGGGCCGCGACGTTTCAACACTCGAGCAAGTGGGACTGGATGTCGGCGTCACCCGAGAGCGGGTTCGCCAAATCCAAGTCGAAGCCTTAGCCAAGCTGCGCGTATTGCTTGAAAATCGAGGCTATTCGTTAGACAGCCTGCTGGTGGGTTAACCCCACCAACAATGTAAGCGAGTCAACCATCGGGGGTTGGCTCGATGATCAGTGCGGCCAGTACATTCCTGCCTTCGCCGGCCAGGATGTTGTATGTACGGCAAGCCGCGGCCGTATCCATTACCTCCAGCCCGATGGATTGATTTACCAGAGGATGGGTGATAGATGGCGGCGGGAATACCATGTGATGCCCAGTCCCCAGTAGAACCACTTCAGGTCCAAACTCCAACATCAACCTGAAATCGCGCTCAGCCAGATCAGCCACCGTTGATTGGGTCCAATCCGTGATCACCCGGGTCGGGGTCACCATGATACTGGTACGGTAGTGTGTATTACCGACGGTGATCTGATCAGCGGTATAGGCTCGAATCAGTAGCAGTTCCGCATCTTGGTTTAAATGGAGTTTCATGCATTCGGGCCTTCAGATTTGAATAAAGATTTTTTGTTTATTTCCATAAAAAATCATATATTTCAATAAGAAAGAATAACTTCTTAATAAAATACTTTATATCAATTTCACGGTTCTATTCATCGTTCCTTAAATCTGTACGGGTAAACTCAGTGAGTAAACCGATAGCGCAGGCAAGGCCCTCAAAGCGAAGCAGCAGCGTCAAGAACCTATCCGCGTGCAGGTTTGATATTTCACTTTTTTCTTTTAACTTTCAACTTTGTACTTTAAATCCTGTATCTTCTCACAACATGTTTACCACGCGTCACTATGAGACATAAGAATGAGTAATGATCACGGCAACACGTTGGGCCCGGTTAAGATAGGTATCTTAGGATTGGGCACCGTCGGTGGCGGTACAGTCAACGTTCTGCAGCGGAACGCGGACGAAATCGCCCGTCGCGCCGGTCGTAGGATCGATATCGGAATCGCCTGCGCTCGGGATCTTACTCGCAAAAGAAGCTGCGATACCGAGGGGATCCAACTCGTTGCTGATCCCTTCGTATTGGTTGAAGATCCTCAGATTCAAGTGGTGGTTGAATTAATAGGGGGTGAATCGCCGGCAAAAGACCTGGTGCTGAAGGCCATTCACCATCACAAACATGTTGTTACTGCGAATAAAGCGCTGATCGCGGTACATGGTAACGAGATATTCGATGCGGCTCAGCGCCACGGGGTTATGGTGGCGTTCGAAGCCGCGGTGGCCGGTGGGATTTCCATTATCAAAGCGATCCGGGAAGGGCTGGCCGGAAACCGCATCGAGTCGTTGGCCGGGATTATCAACGGTACGGGGAACTATATTTTAACGCGAATGCGGGACCAAGGCAGCGCCTTCGGGCAAGCGCTTGCCGAGGCGCAAAGCCTCGGTTACGCTGAAGAAGATCCAACCTTCGACGTCGAGGGCATCGACGCTGCACACAAACTAACCATTCTCGCGGCCATTGCATACGGAATACCGCTACAGTTCGATAAAGTATATACCGAAGGTATCAGCGCAATTACTGTTGAAGACATCAAGCATGCGCAGGAATTGGGCTATGCGGTTAAACACCTTGGAATCGCCAAAAGAAGTGATACAGGTATTGAACTTCGTGTTCACCCCACTCTCATTCCACAGCGCCAAATAATTGCTAGTGTCGACGGCGTGATGAATGCTGTTCTAGTGAATGGAGACGCTGTGGGACCGACTTTACACTACGGGGCGGGAGCAGGGGCAGACCCTACAGCGTCTTCCATCGTAGCAGATATCGTCGACGTGGTTCGAGCGCTTACCACCGATCCCACAAATCGAGTACCGCACTTGGCTTTCCAGGCCGATGCAATATCCAATATTCCGGTGGTGCAACCCGACGAGTTTGAGACAGCGTACTTCCTGAGTATGGAAGCGATCGACCGACCCGGTGTGTTAGCGGATGTCACCCGGATATTTGGTCAATTGCAGATTAGCATTGAAGCTATATTACAAAAAGAACCGATAAACGAAGAAACAGCCAACGTGATCATCCTCACCCAACGCACCCAGGAAAAATACATGAACGAAGCGGTAACCAAATTGCAGCAACTCGAGGCCATTCTGGGGCCAGTTAAGCGTATACGTGTCGAACATCTGAACCACTTAGCAACATGACAAGCAATCTTACTTCCATGCAAAAATACAGTGGGCTGGTCGACAAGTATCGAGATCGTTTACCCCTCAGCCCAAAAGCGAAAGCGGTAAGCCTGGGTGAAGGCGACACCCCTCTAATAAAACTTGCTAATATAGCGCCCACGTTAACACAGGATGTGGATATTTATGCCAAATACGAAGGAGCGAATCCAACCGGCTCGTTTAAAGACCGTGGCATGACCGTCGCTGTAACCAAAGCGGTGGAAGAAGGCAGCCAGGCCATTATCTGTGCCTCGACCGGTAACACGTCAGCAGCCGCAGCAGCCTACGCGGCACGCGCAGGCTTAACCGCCTTCGTCATCATCCCCGAAGGAAATATCGCTTTGGGCAAACTGGCCCAGGCTATGATGCATGGTGCTAAAGTCATCCAGATCAAAGGTAACTTCGACAGCGGCATGGAACTGGTTAAGTCTTTGGCGGAGGACGCACCAGTGACCTTGGTCAATTCGGTCAATCCCTATCGATTGCAGGGGCAAAAAACCATCGTGTTCGAAATCATCGAACAACTGAGTAAAGCACCTGATTACCACTGTCTCCCTGTCGGCAACGCCGGTAATATTACTGCACACTGGATTGGCTATAGTGAATGTGCTGTAGAGGTGGGGGAGAGTACGACGACGGCCTGTGGTTTCTGCGAGGGTCACTGTAAATTAACTCAGAAAAAACTTATCGAGCAGCGTCCGGTCATGCTGGGTTACCAGGCATCAGGAGCTGCCCCGTTCCTGGTCAACGAGTTCATAGATAAACCAGAAACGGTGGCCACGGCAATCAGAATCGGACGACCCCAATCATGGCAATTCGCTTGGACGGCGAGTATCGAATCTCACGGATGGTTCGCCAGTGTTACGGACGAACAAATCCTGCAAGCGCAAAAACTTTTGGCGGAGAAAGAGGGGATTTTCTGCGAGCCAGCATCGGCGGCATCGATCGCCGGCCTGTTGGTCGATCTGGAACAGGGCAAGATAAAACAAGGCAGTACGGTGGTATGCACCATAACCGGACATGGCCTCAAAGATCCTGACATCGCGATCAAATCGAGTGCCAAGCCCATGACGGTTGCGCCCGAAAAAGACGCGGTCAAAGCCATTATATTGGATAATATCGGATAGCTTGAGATACGCGATGCACAAGAACGATGCAATATATGTTGCAGGCCACAATGGACTCGTTGGCTCGGCTATCGTACGTCGGTTAAAGG
This sequence comes from Arenicellales bacterium, assembly GCA_030066885.1. Taxonomy (GTDB): domain Bacteria; phylum Pseudomonadota; class Gammaproteobacteria; order Arenicellales; family JAANXG01; genus JAHEKE01. The sequence goes on from JASJAT010000032.1 coordinate 12,737, forward strand.
GCGAGGGATTTCAAAATATCGTGACTTGCACGCGACAGGCCTGCGATCTGACTAACCAGGCTTCGGTGAACACCTGGTTTGACAAACAAACTATCGACTATGTGTTTTTAGCAGCGGCGAAGGTAGGCGGCATTCATGCCAATGATACCTACCGGGCGGAGTTTATTTACGACAACCTGGCCATTCAGACCAACGTCATCCACGCCGCCTACCAACACAAGGCAAAGGGCCTTTTGTTTCTGGGCAGCTCTTGCATTTACCCACGCGATTGCCCACAGCCAATGCGTGAGGAACATTTGTTAACTGCCCCTTTGGAACCGACTAATGAACCCTACGCGATCGCAAAGATTGCCGGTCTGAAAATGATTGAAGCTTACAACGCTCAATACAATACGCAATACGTTTCTCTGATGCCGACAAACTTGTATGGCATAAATGACAATTTTGACTTGAATACTTCACACGTGATTCCTGCCTTGATCCGAAAGATACACCGCGCTCGAAGTACCGGAAGCCCTAGCGTGCAGGTTTGGGGTACGGGGAAACCACAGCGCGAATTCCTTTTGGTCGATGATTTGGCTGAGGCGTGTGTTTTCTGTATGCAACACCAGCATAAGTACGACCTGATCAACGTTGGCTCCGGTGAGGAGGTCACTATCGCAAAGCTCGCGGAAATCATAGCCAAGGTAGTCGGCTACCAAGGTAAGATAGAGTTTGATCCCACTATGCCCGATGGGACGCCACGCAAATTACTCGATACCTCGCGGATACGGTCTTTGGGCTGGCGCCCGAAGACCTCCTTGTTTCAGGGTATCAGTGCGACGTACGCTTGGTATCTCGATCATTTGGATGAAAAGGTGGCGTGAATAGAAATACCTTTACGGGTTCCTGTTTCTTGTTGCGCATATTTGTCGTCGTGCTCTTTTTGTATCCTGGCTTTACCACAGCTCAATCCGATCAGCCCCAGAACGTTCTAGCAAATAACGATGTAGACCAAATAACCTTGAACTTTCAGGATGTTGATATTCGGGCATTGATCAATACAGTGGCCGAAGTCACTGGTAGAAACTTCATCGTCGACCCGAGGGTCAAAGGTAAAGTGACCTTGGTGTCCGGTGGACCTCTCAGTGCAGACGAGATTTACAGTGTGTTTCTATCGGTATTGGAAGTACACAACTTCGCCGCCGTACCCACCGGTGGCATTATCAAGGTAGTCCCCAGCAACATTGTAAAACAGCGTCCTACACCGACAGAGTATGACGAATTCGTTGCAGACGGCGATCAACAGATTACTCAAGTATTGCGATTGAAGCATGCATCGGTGCAGGAGTTGTTGCCGATCCTACGGCCCTTGTTACCCCCTACTAGTCATTTCGCGGCCCACGCACCAACTAACACGTTGGTGTTCACCGACACAGCTTCGAATATCAATCGCCTACTGGAAATAATCGAACGCATCGACGTACCCGACCGCCGCGCCAGTGTTCACGTTGTGTATTTGAAGAACGCGCAGGCGTCGGTGCTCGCCGGGGTACTGTCTCAGCTGGCCACGTCGCTGCAAAGAACAGGTGACCCCAATACGCAACAAGTTAATATCTCCGTGCAGGGCGACGACGCCATCAACGCCTTGATAATAAACGCACCGGACAACGAATTTCGATTATTGCAGGCGGTTATCAATCAGCTCGATATCGAACGACCAATTGAAGGAGATGTGCACGTCATTTATCTCAAGCACGCCAAAGCTGCGGATATGGTCAGTATTCTTAACAATCTGACCCGTGCCAGAAGCGCTGGTGTGGATACGGCGGCCCCAGCTGATGTCGACCAGACAGTACAAGCCGATGAAACGAACAATGCCTTGGTTATCCATGCTCCCAACGACTTGTTTAGAACCATTGAGCGGGTGGTGGATCAGCTCGACGTACGCCGGGAGCAAGTTTACGTAGAAACCATTATTGCCGAAGTATCGACAAACCGAGCCGCCGACTTGGGAATCGAATGGCAATTCACCGATGCCAATACACCGACCGGTCAAACCTCAGGCAGCACCGAGTTTTCAGAACAAATGGGGGGATTGACGCTGGGCTATATCAACAATTTGATCATAGATATTACCGGCAACATCGTGCCAGATTTGGCCGTTGTATTACGCGCACTGCGCAGCGATACCGATACGAATATCTTATCGACACCAAACTTGGTGACACTGGAGAACGAACCCGCAGAAATCGTTGTGGCACGGGAAGTGCCGTTTATAACCGGCCAATTTACAACCGATGTGTCAACGTCCACTACAGTGGGCGTAGGTGAAGATGTCGCCGTTAACACGGTGAACCCATTTCAAACGATTGAACGCAAAGACGTGGGCATTACACTCAGAATTACGCCACAGATCAACGCGGGAAACACTGTACGGTTGGAGATCGAGCACGAAATCTCTAACGTGAGTGATATTAGCATTCAGGCGGCGTCGGACATCATTACCGACAAGCGTTCTATTCAGACTACGGTGGAGGTGGACGACGGGCAAATCATCGTGTTAGGAGGCCTCATCCGCGATGATGTCGTCGGCACCGTCGAATGGGTTCCCATTCTTGGCAAGATTCCATTGGTTGGGGCGCTATTCAGACGCAAGTCCAAAACCGCGGTCAAGACCAATCTGATGATCTTTTTACAGCCCAGGATTGTGCGGACAACGGCCGACCTCGTGGGGCCGACCAGGGAAAAGCATGAATTCATTCGCCAAGAACAGTTAGAAAGCCAGCAGGGGACAAAGGGTATGATTAAGGGTGGTGAACCCCCCGTTCTACCCCAACTGACCGTCCCGGATCGCTGAGATGGAAGTGCAAGCACTCCCGTTCGAAGATACCCAGCAGCCGTGGTTGGATCGGGTCGATAGCGAGTTCGTAAGTTCCATTCCTTACCTGTTCGCAAAAAGAAACAACGTACTGGCTCTATTTCAGCGCCAGGGTCAAAACCACATTTTGTGCTCCAACACCCCCGATTTTGACGTTGTAACCGAACTTCGAAGAAAACTGGCAGGACCGTTGACCTTTCACCGGACAGATCAACCCACGTTTGAACGGTTGCTGCGACAGGCCTATGACAAGGGCCAGTCAGAGGCCACACAAATGGTCGATGACTTAGACGGTGAGTTCGACTTGGAACGACTGGCGCATGAGCTACCAGAAGCGACTGACCTTTTGGAGGCGGCGGACGAAGCGCCCATAATCAGGTTGATCAATGCGTTGCTTACACAAGCCATTCGTGAGGGTGCCTCTGATATTCATTTGGAGGCGTTTGAAGATCGATCGATGGTGCGTCTTCGTGTAGACGGTGTCCTACGAGATATATTGGAACCGCAGCGAGCGATACACGGTGCCCTGGTGGCACGCATCAAGGTCATGGCCAGATTGGATATCGCTGAGAAACGATTGCCCCAGGACGGGCGCATATCGTTGCGCGTGGGTGATCATCCCATCGACGTACGGGTATCGACGTTACCGACCCAGCACGGCGAGCGTGTCGTGCTTCGACTGCTGGATAAAACAACTTCCCGACTGGATATCGCTGAACTGGGTATGCCGGAAACCATACGGACTAAATTTGACAAGCTTATTCATATACCTCACGGCATTATTCTAGTTACCGGCCCTACGGGCTCTGGAAAAACCACAACACTATATGCCGGGCTGATGCGGCTAAATCGTGCACAACTCAACATTCTGACCGTTGAAGAGCCCATTGAATACGATCTCGATAATATCGGACAAACTCAGGTCAATCCCAAGATAGGCCTCACCTTTGCAAATGGATTGCGCTCGATCCTGCGGCAGGATCCCGACGTCGTTTTGGTGGGTGAAATTCGAGACCTGGAGACCGCGGAGATCGCAGTCCAAGCGAGCTTGACGGGGCATCTTGTTTTGTCGACTCTACATACCAACACAGCCGTGGGTGCCGTGACCCGACTGGTGGATATGGGCATGGAATCATTCTTAATTTCCTCGAGTTTATTAGGCGTGTTATCACAGCGGTTAGTACGTCGTTTATGTGCAGCCTGTACCGAGGCTTATTCGCCGAGCGCTCGGGAACGGGAATTACTGGGCCTTTCGCCAGAGTCTGAAGTGAAGCTGTACAAGCCGGTTGGTTGCGCGGTATGCGAAAACATGGGCTACCGTGGCCGGACAGGCATCTACGAACTTGTCTTGGTTGATGAAGAACTACGCACCATGATCCACGATCAAGCCAGTGAAGATACTATGCTCAAACACGTACGTTTAAACGCCAAGAGCCTTGCCCAGGACGGTTTCGACAAAGTACTCGCAGGGATAACCTACATTGACGAGGTGTTAAGAGTTTCGATCGACAGCTAAGCCTCATGTTGCAGAAATGGTTGACTTATGGGTGCTTTTGAATATCAGGCTCTAGACCTTCGAGGCCGGACTAGAAAAGGGGTCTCTACTGGGGATTCTGCAAGGCAAGTTCGCCAAAAATTGAGGGAACAAGGATTAACGCCCATGGACGTGGTAGCGGTTGCCGAGGACACGGAGACTAGTCACAAATCGGATAGTCACATTCCCTCACCACGAACGAGACGGACCAGAATAAAAACCAGCGAACTGGCAATTGTTACTCGGCAGTTCGCGACCTTGCTGGGTTCAGGGCTTACTGTGGAAGAGTCACTGTCTTCACTGATCCAACAATCTGAGAGCCATCAAACTAAATCGGTATTGAGTGGCATTCGTTCACACGTAGTAGAGGGCCATTCATTGGCCGACGCAATATCTCAATACCCTCGTTCGTTTCCGGAGATATATCAGGCTTCAGTAGCAGCAGGCGAGCAATCCGGCAACTTGGATGAAGTATTAGAACGATTGGCACAGTTCATTGAGACACGGCAGGGAATCCAGCAGCGTATCAGCGTTGCGCTCATCTATCCGCTGGTTTTGACTGTCGTAGCCATCATAATCGTGGTTGGGTTATTGATTTATGTTGTGCCCAAAGTGGTTAAAGTATTTGAGGATACAGGACAACAATTGCCCTTTTTGACTGAAACGCTGATTACGGTGAGTCAGTTCATGTTGGATCACGGTGTATGGTTAGTTGCTGCAGTCGTAACCGCCTGTGCCGCTTGCGTGGTCGCGCTTAAAAACGCAGCCGTACGAATGACAGTGCATCAAATCTTTCTGAAAATTCCCGGCCTGCGACGATTGTCCCGCGGCGCGAATACGGCCAGAATGGCCCGCACCTTAGCCATCATGACCGGTAGCGGCGTACCGCTTCTATCGGCTATGCATGCAAGTGAAGGTGTCGTGTCTAATTTGGTATTGCGTAAAAACCTTGCTGATGCCGCTGCAGAAGTAGCGGAAGGAGTGAGTATCAACGGCGCCCTCGCGCGCAGCAGCAACTTTCCACCCCTGTTGATCCAGATGGTGGCCAGTGGTGAACAAAGCGGCCGTTTGGACGATATGTTGGATAAAGCCGCTTCCGCTTTAGAACGGGAACTGGAATCCAGAATCGCAGTGTTGGTTGGCTTGTTTGAGCCAGCCATGATCTTGGTCATGGGTGGTGTGGTTTTAATAATCGTTCTCGCCATACTGCTCCCAATATTTGATCTGAACCAGTTGATTGGATGAGGTGATGTTAATGAAACAACGTGGATTTACCCTGTTAGAAGTTATGGTAGTAATCGTCATCTTAGGATTACTGGCCACTTTGGTATTGCCTCGGGTGCTCGGCAGACAAGATCAGGCCATGGTCGCCAAGGCTAGGGCAGACGTACAAGCGTTATCCACCGCTTTAAAAATGTACAAGCTGGACAATTTCACCTATCCCAGCACTGAGCAAGGCCTCGAGGCGCTGATAAAGCAACCGGCGGGAGAACCGTCGGCCAACAACTGGAAAACCGGGGGTTATATTGAACGCCTGCCCGCCGACCCTTGGGGAAATGCTTACCAATATTTGAGCCCAGGTGAAAAGATGGAGATTGACATCTGGTCATTTGGGGCGGACGGTCGCGTGGGCGGCGAAGGCGTCGACGGGGAGATCGGTAACTGGAATCTCGATCAAACAAATTAAGCTTACCCGTCCGATTGGATCATTGCGATGGTTCCGGATTAGATTCTGGAGATGTGACAATTCGGGTTTTTGAATCCCCGAAGCTCTCGGAACAGTTGCATCGCGGCGAGGGCGCCGCTCCTACCTTAATCCCTCTAAAAAAACTCTCGCCAAGACGCCAAGCTCGCAAAGTTTCTTCCTTTGTTATAAAGCAATATTGTTCTTTCTTAGCGGGCTTTGCGCCTTTGCGAGAAAACAATACGACTGCATTAGCGAAGGGGTGTAGGAACAAGAACCAACGTGGATTCACCTTACTGGAAATCATGGTGGTAGTAATTCTAGTTGTGCTTACGGTGAGCCTGATTGGGGTCAATTTAGGTCGAGACTTAGACCAGATAGCGCAATTGGAAGCGAGTAGATTTGCCAGACTGGTCGAGCACGTACGCGACCAAAGCATCCTCTCCGGCGAGGTATACGCTATCGAAGTGGACGACAGGCGCAAGACGTATCAGTTCCTCCAGGCGTCTCGACAATGGCACCCCGTCACGAAGGACGATGTTCTAAGGCCGCGTTACTTTCCTGATTATCTCTCTGTCCGCTTTGATATCCTGCAACGCAGTGAGACAGACCAGCGTATGCTTTTAGTCGTGCAAGGTCTTGGGGAAATAACGCCGTTTCGTCTAAGCGTTGAAGGGGATAAGTTTGTGCACGTCGTCACACTCGACGACTCTTTGAACGTTAAAGTCGATCGGGTAAATAGGGATGCGAGCTGATCGCGGTTTTACATTACTCGAGATCCTGGCGGCCTTGGCGATCGTCATCATCGGGATAGCCGCCGTGACCAAGGCAACAAAAGGTGCGGTGGAGGTTCTACAGACGACGGAGGATCATGTTTTGGCTTCCTGGGTGGCTAGCAATCGACTCGCCGAGCTGCGCATTAACCGGTTCTGGCCCAGTGCCATCACTAAGGATTCAGAACAAGACCTGGGGGGGCGTGTTTGGTACTACCGTGAAATCATAAGTGAGACTACGGATCCGGATTTACTCAGGGTAGACTTGTCGGTTTACAGCGATGAAAACCATCGACATCTATCAACAACGTTGTTTGGCTACTTGGCAAGATACTCGCCACCTTCAGAACCGCCACCCGAATCTGATCAGTCTGAATCACCTGATACCGAACAAACGCAGACAGATTCCAAAGATGCAAGTGACCTACTCAATGGGGACACTTCACAAGAGCAAGCGCAGACCGGTCAACAGGAAGCTGCGCAGTGAAAAGATCCAGCGGCTTTACCCTGTTAGAGATGGTGGTAGCGATTGGAATATTCTCCGTGATCGCCGCCATTAGTTACACCAGCATAGACCGCTTTCTTGACACCCGAGAGATCGTCAAAGCCCGGCACGATCATTTGAGGCTATTGCAAAGGACCATGAGCCTGATGGAGATGGATATGCGTTTCATGATCAATCGTCCTGTGCGGGACGGTTTCGGGGATAACGAGGCAAGTTTAATCGCCCTTGGTAATCTTGCCCTTGATGAGGGTGAGCTGGTCCGCCTTACCACCAGTCAGCCTGAACCCGAACTCCCCGTTTCGCGTCTTAAACGAATCTCCTGGCGTTTAATCGATGGTGACCTGCAACGGGTAAGCTGGCCTGTACTGGACCGGGATCAAGACAGTCAGGAGTACATCGTTACCTTGGTGAGCGGAGTAGAAACTGCGACGTTAGGTTATTACTTCTACACACAAGATGAAAGCCTGCAAATTGAGACAGAATGGGAAGAGGCAAACGGTTTACCCGTCGGCGTTGAGTTTGTTCTGACACTTCAAAACGGTCATCGGTACAGGCGTTTGTTTGCAGTCCTCGGTGGCAGCTGAAACAAACTCACGTGAACGTAGACTGTTAATGGCAATTCCCTCAAAAACTCCACTTCACCAGTGCGGCGTAGCTTTACTTACAGTGTTGTTCATCTTGGTCTTAATGACCACTTTGGTTGTTTATCTGGTTGAAGACAACCACATGGCGGTACGTCGCGTCTCCAATCACAGAGATTTTGAACAAATGTATCAAATGTTGGTTGGAAACGAGCAGTGGGCCATCAAAGTTCTTGAAAGGGACATGAAGGAGAATAAAACTGACCACCCGAATGAGGTCTGGAATAACCTGCTGCCGGAAACACAGGTTAGTGAAGGTAAGATGAAAGCGGTGGTACTGGATCTACAAGGAAGGTTTAACCTGAATAATCTAGCCAATAAGGACGACCTCTGGTACCCACTGTTCCAGCGTCTGCTGCGTGTTTTAGAGATCGATGAAGGTCTGGCCGACGCGATTGTCGATTGGATAGATGCAGACTTGGACGTCAGCGGACACTACGGCGCAGAAGATCCGGAGTACCTGCTGGCGAATCCACCTTATCGCTCAGCGAATCGAAATTTCGCAAGCACCGGAGAATTGATTTGGATCGCCGGTTTCACCAGCGATATTGTTAACAAACTGGCACCCTATGTCGCTGCATTACCCAGCAGCACCAAAATAAATATCAACACCTCGTCAATTCCGCTGCTCAGGGCCTTGAGTCCACAGATCCTGACTGAACCCGCGGCGGAATCTCTCCAATCCGGACAGGGCGATGAAGGTTACGAAGATATCGAGGCATTCCTGGCAGCATCCGAACTGGCCGGGCTGGGTGACGTGATAGCACCTTTGATTACTGTGTCGAGCCGGTATTTTGAAGTACGCGGACAAGCCCAGTTCGGACGTCTATCCGGGATCGTGTATTCCGTATTAGAAAAGGACGCCTCAACCCAGCAAGTAAAGATTGTCCAGCGGAGGAGGGGATTTTCGTGATCCTATATTTTCACGTCGACACACCGCATGAATGGGTTTTACTGGACCGCCATAGCGGGATTATGGACAAGGGTGCGAGCATTACGCTGGACGTGCTGTCCCTACCGAAACGATTGAGCCAACTCGTCGGGGTGGTTCCCGGTACATTCGTCACCACCCACGACATTGAGCTTTCCGCTAGAACCAAAAGCAAAGCACTGGCTGCCATTCCCTACGCCCTGGAAGAACGCCTGGCGACGGACGTCGATGAGCTTGTTTTCGCACTATTAGATTGGAAGCCGGGTGAGAGTGCCACGGTATCTGTTGTAGAAAAACGCTACGTAGAGTCTCTAGAACAGAGGTTTACTGAGTTATCGTGGAACGTCACTGCCTTGGTACCGGAATTCTTGTTGGTCCCGCTTCACAAACAAGCCCAATTCACCCTGGCCAAACTGACAGATGGTTCATATGCACTACGTAGCGGCGAATGCAATGGGATGGTTTTTGACGGCAACACCTTGGAATATTGGTGGAGCTCACTCGAAGACCCGGACTGTGCTATCGCAGTCAATGATAGAGAGGTCGCTCGCCGGTTGATCGAACTGGGCGGCACTACGATAAGCGAATGGGATATTGGCAAGACATTTTCCGAGTGGTTGGCACACGGTCGCACACCGACCGAACGTAGTAACATCGTTCGTGACTTTCACCCCAACAAAACGTCCAACCAATCCGAAGCATTCTATCACGCGGCTGTCGTGCTGTTATGCGTCGGTATAGCGACCAAAGTCGGAATGGATCTTTACGAAAACTATTTGCTTCATAAGAAAAACAACCAAATCGATCGTGAGATCGTACAGATTTTCCAGCGAACTTTTCCCGACATAACACGAATTGTTAATCCGAGATTACAAATGGAACAACGGATTAAAGCGCTTAAAGCGGGGACTGTCGACGCCGGTCAATTCCAAATGCTTGTGGCCTCTGTTGCGCGGGTAATGCCGTTAGTTAGAGCAACGCTAGAAGAGATTACTTTCAGAGATCATACCTTGCTTATAACGTGTACGACCGAAAATTTCGCAGGGTTGGACAAACTTAAGCAGCACTTTGCCAAAGATCCTAGCGTTAGGGTTGAGTTGATATCGTCCGGTTCCAAGGACAACAAGGTCAGCGCCCGTTTCAAATTGCAGTCTGCATAAATTTGAGCGACCTGTGAACGAATTCAAACAACGAATACAGAGCTTGACGGAAAGGGAGCAGCTCGTCCTTGGCATAGGCGTTATATGCACGATATTGATAGTTTTGTACGCTTTTGTTTGGGAGCCCTGGCAGGAAGAACTTAATCGGCTGAGGCAACAGGTTCCGATAAAACAGGAAACGCTCATGTGGATGCAGGAGCAAGCAGCTCAAGTAGATTCGTTACTACAAAAGGAAGCGATTACCAAACAGCTCGATAATCAGCCCCTGCTAACAGTGATCGAGGGCAGCGCTCAACGGTCGGGGCTCAATAAACATATTCGCCGCATGGCACCTGGTGAAAATGGCCAGGTCCAGATCTGGCTAACCGACGTGGAATTCAACAAATGGATTAACTGGCTGGAACAACTGAGAACGCTGGGTATCGAAGTCAATACAGCATCAGTGAATCGTACAAAAGACAACCGGGTGACCGTTAGAGTGACGCTGCAAAGATAAAAGAAGTTTAAAGTTTAAAGACTAAGGGTCTCTTTAAACTTTAACCTGTAAACTTTCAACTTTCCTCTACAAATGTGCTTGTTGTTGTATTTCCTCTTTACTTAAACGTTGCTTCTCAAACAAAAGCGCCAAACCACCTAACAACGATAGCGCTGTTATGACGATTCGAAACAATATGGAGAGTGCGATTGCACGCGTACTCATTACGAGTTCGGCGTTCGGTGTATCTGCGAGGTATACCGCACCATAGTCCGCAAACAGTTTGGCATATAACGCTTCGCCTATACCCCAGCCGCTCGGTGCAATGGGGATTGCGGAAACAATATTGATCACTGGTACCAGTACATAGTATTCCAGCACTGGAATCCCCACACCCACGGCGAAGCCAAACATGACCACACCGGATATCAGAACAAAATGGTTACCAATACCCAGCAATAACCAAACACTGACTCCTTTTTTATGGCCGCGATAGTGAAAAATTGCTGCATCCACTTCTTTCAACAGGTTTTGTGCTTTGGCCGGTAGCTTTGAGGCGAGATATCTTAGACCGATCCGTTGTCTTAAACGTCGACTGAAAAACGCAGCGGCGATAACAATGCCGACAAATAACAAGGCCCATATCGCGATGGCCAGTTCCAGGAAACGATGCACTGAAAATAAGACGACTATCGCCGCCAGCAGGGCCAGGGAGGTCAGACCCAGGACACGGTCGACAAACACGGACAGGAATGCGGGCACCGGGTCGCTACTGCATCGCCTGGCGATATATATGGCCTTCACGATATCGCCTCCGGTTTGGCCGGGGATCACGTTGTTGAAAAACAGGCCCAGCCAGGTATAGCGAATACTGTCAAACAGGGTAACGTTGAGCTTGTTTACACCGAGCAACCACCACCAGCGTACTGCTGAGAATATTATAGTGGCGATGTTCAGGACAACACCTATCCAAAAATAGTAAAGGTCCAGATTTCTGAAGTAAGTAAACAACCCGGGCGAAACTCGAACATCCTTGGCGTCGCTGTCGACCTGGATGACGTCTGTCGTGTCTGCGGGCGAGAACTCGATAGTCGGCGCGTCCCAATCGCCCAGAATCTCGCCGTCTACCACACGTTCGACCTCACCGCTGGTAGCATTTAAATAGGTCAGCGTATCACGCCACTGAATGTTACTCAGCACATAAACGATTAAGCCGGCTACAATCAGAATCTTGATAACGTTTATGATTATTCTTTTCACTGAGACCTATACGTGGGTTCTCGTCGGCAGCTGCATTATAATGGAAAAGCTCCGCAACAAGGGTCAGCTAAGAAAAACATTACATGTTCTGCTCTTCTGATAAGGGACAGGGATGACGTTGGTACAAGAAAAAAAAATACAGCGACGCCCGATTAACGACTTTAATGATAGCAGCTTGCATCCAGTGTTGAGGCGGATCTATGCCGGTCGGCAGGTCACATCTATTCAAGACCTTGATTACAGGCTTGATCAACTGCTAGCGCCGGACGAACTTCCCGGTATTGTCGAAGCTGTGAATATCTTGGAACGTGCACTGATCGCCGACGAGAAGATCATTTTTATTGGTGATTTTGATGCCGATGGCGCGACCAGCAGTGCCTTGGGCATCTTGGCCCTCAAAGCAATGGGGGCAAAAAATGTTACCTATTTGGTCCCAAACCGGTTTGAGTTCGGCTACGGCCTGAGTTCAGAGATCGTCGAAGTCGCAGCTAAGATGGATCCTGATTTGTTAATCACAGTGGACAACGGTATCGCTGACATAAAAGGAGTCGACACGGCAAAGAGGCTGGGACTATCAGTCATTATCACGGACCATCATTTGCCGGGAGAACAACTACCCAATGCAGACGCTATCCTCAATCCCAACTTGCACAATAGCCTGTTTCCTAGTTCCGCTCTGGCAGGCGTGGGAGTGATATTCTATTTGATGATCGCACTGAGAGGTCATCTTAGACGAACCGGTTGGTTCGATCACAGACCCGAACCGAAACTCAGTCAATACTTCGATCTGGTCGCAGTCGGAACTGTAGCGGACTTAGTGCCGTTGGATAAGAATAATCGAACACTCGTATATCGAGGATTGGAACGGATAAATCGTGGTTACTGCCGCCCCGGTATTCGAGCGTTGCTTGAGTATAAGTATGGCACCACTAATCATGTCACCCCTTCGGATTTGGGCTATGTCGTCGGTCCGCGATTGAACGCCGCGGGTCGATTGCAGGATATCTCGCTCGGAATAGAATGCTTACTGACCGACGACATCGATGAGGCCAGGCAGATGGCGTATCAATTGAATCAGCTGAACACGCAACGGAAACAAATCGAAGCCGAAATGCAAGCGCAGGCTATGGATATTGTGGATAACATCCAGCTCACCGGAGTGTTGCCAAGCGGTATATGTCTATACGAAGAATCCTGGCATCAGGGTATTGTCGGATTGATTGCGAGCCGTGTTAAAGATCGGGTCAATCGACCTGTAGTCGCCTTTGCGGATACAGATGACGGTGAGTTGAAGGGTTCGGCCCGGGCAATTACCGGTCTTCATATTCGAGACGTACTCAATGGTGTCCAGATCAAATACCCAAGCCTAATTATACGTTTCGGTGGACATGCCGCCGCAGCCGGGCTTTCTATAAACAAGGAAAACTATGAGCAATTCCAAAGTGTATTCTCCGAAGAAGTGGGTATACAGGGAGGTGAAGAGCTCAAACGGAATGTAATTCTGAGTGACGGCAATCTGGACGAATCCGACCTCTCGCTTGATTTCGCCCAGTTGTTAAGTCGATCCGGACCATGGGGTCAAGGATTTCCAGAGCCCGTTTTTGACGATGAGTTCGATGTCTTAGAACGAAAGACGGTTGGTGACCACCACTTGAAATTGCGGGTGAGGAAAAAGGGAGGGCGGAAAGTAGTCGACGCCATCGGATTTTTTCAAAATGAACAATACCGCACGGTGAATATGGACAAAGGGGTGCGACTGGCTTATCGACTCGATATCAACGAATACCAGGGTTTATATAAACCACAGTTGATCGTGGAGTATTTGCAGAGTTGCTGATGGACGCCTGGCTGTAATGACGTAAGTGTAGTATCGATGCTGAATATACTGACTTTTGATATCGAAACTATCCCCGACATAGAAGGCGGGAAGCGACTATACGACCTGGACGGACTGAACGATGAAGAAGTCGCCCGCGTGATGTTCACTAAACAACGCGAACTCCGCGATACTGAATTCCTGCCACTCCACCTTCATCGCGTGATCGTAATTTCCATTGTCCTGCGAACGGGGGACGATTTAAAAGTCTGGTCATTGGGAAGCAAAGATTCAACAGAAAAGGAAACCATAACAAGGTTTTTTGCCGGCATAGAACAATACACACCCACTTTAGTCTCATGGAATGGCAGTGGATTTGACTTACCGGTGTTAAACCATCGATGCCTCATTCATGATGTGGTGGCACCCAGATACTGGGATGTGGGTGACCAGGACCGGGAGTTTAGGTGGAATAATTACCTCAATCGTTTTCACTTTCGTCATACCGACTTGATGGATGTATTGGCTGGCTATCAGGTCAAAGCAAACGCACCCCTGAACCAGATGTCATTGCTATGCGGTCTACCGGGTAAGCTGGGTATGGATGGTTCCAAGGTTTGGGGTGCTTACCTGGCTGGCGAGTTTGACGCGATCCGAGACTATTGTGAAACAGACGCTTTAAACACGTATTTGTTGTACCTTAAATGGGAGTTCATGCGCGGCAATTTAACCCCGACGCAGCTTGCCACGGAGTATGAACTGGTGAGGGAAGAATTGAGCAGGCAAAATAAGAAGCACTTTGAGCAATTCCTAACCGCCTGGTCTGGGCAGTCCTAGCCCGAATATTACATCAGAACACAACACACGCCGTGCTAGTTTGGACAACCAGATCTTAGAAGCGGAAATCGACTCACTTAGCCACGACGCACGAGGTGTGGCGAGAATCGACGGTAAGGTTTTTTTTATAGACCATGCATTGCCGGGAGAGTGGGTAAGATTCTTACGTGGCAAGAAAAGACGTTCATTTGAGACCGGTAAGGTCATCGAGGTCCTGCGCCAATCAACAGAAAGAACATCGCCGCCCTGTGAATACTTTGGGGTTTGCGGTGGCTGCGCGTTGCAGCACTTATCGGCCCCAGCCCAGATTGCTGCGAAACAAAAGCAATTGCATGACAACCTCCAACGGATCGCAAAGGTAACACCCGAAAGTTACGACGCTCCCTTAACCGGACCCAACTGGAGTTACCGGCGTAAAGCGCGACTCGGTATTCGATACGTACCGAAGAAAGGCGGAGTGCTGATAGGCTTTCGTGAACGAAATAAAAGCTATATCACACCCCTGCATCATTGCGGTGTGTTAGCCCCTCAGCTTTCGGCTTTGTTACCGAGCTTGAAAAGCCTGTTAGAGGGACTCAGTTGTTACAACCGGATCCCCCAGATAGAGGTTGCCTCCGGCGATAACGCAACCGCGCTGGTGTTTCGACACCTCGTTGATCTGACCCAACCGGATCTTGCCATGCTCCGTCGTTACGCCGCCTCGACCAATGTCCAGGTTTTTCTTCAACCTAAAGGCTTGGATTCTGTATATCCTCTGCACCCGGAACATCCCGAGAACTTGTTTTATAGGCTCGTGGAGCACGATATTAATATATATTTTCAAGCCACAGATTTTATTCAGATCAACGGCGAGTTGAATAGAAAGCTCGTTAACACCGCGGTCGAATACCTAAACCCCCGTCCTTCCGAAAAGATACTGGACCTATTCTGCGGCCTGGGCAACTTCACACTACCGCTGGCGCTTAAGGCAAATGAGGTCGTTGGTTTGGAAGGGGACAGAACCCTGGTCGAACGTGCGCGTTTGAACGGTGTCCGAAACGGGATACCGAATGCGCGGTTTTTGAATACGGACCTGTATAACAATGCGATGGAAAAACTTTCGCCTGACCACAAGTACGACAAAGTCTTACTCGATCCACCCCGCACGGGGGCGATCGATGTTGCCAAGGCATTGGATAAACTTACCTCAGGCCGAGTAGTTTATATCTCCTGCAATCCAGCGACTTTAGCCCGCGATGCCGAAGTCATGGTGCATAAACTGGGCTACACCTTAACTACCGCACGCGTAGTGGATATGTTTCCCCACACGACTCACGTCGAATCGATCACGGTATTCGACCGTCGTTAAGAGTTCTTCTATCCGCCCTCGTTTGCTGTAACGGTAGGGGTAGTGGTATCAGCAACCTTGGTCTGGTTGGATTCGGGGGTTCTCTCACTCGCCACGACATCATCTTTGGGCGTCTTCGGTGTTGGAACATCCGCTACCGACTCGGACTTATTCCCCGGATTACGAGCAGAGCGGCCTCTGCTGGAGTTTGCAGAACCCGTGGTTTTTGCACTGGCAGATCGACCACGACCAGACGCCGCCTGTTTTCCCCGCCCCCGGCCGCGCCTGCTCGAGTCGCTCTTTTTCTGCGCCGTCGCTTTGCTGGTCTGGCCTTGTCTTTGCGCGGGTTGGTTCTGGCTGCTTCGTTTGGCAGCTGGCTGGCTTGGCCGCCTGGCCCGACCTGCTCTGCCACCCGTTGCCTGTCGGCGGGGTTTGGTGGGCTCAACCTTTGTCTCTACCTCTACGGGGGCTTCGCTATTGCCGAATAATTTGCCTATAAAGCTTTTGAATAGACCAGGTTCGGATTCAGGATTGGTCAGGCTGGGTGGAGGTGTACCCGACTTCATGTGCTCTAAGCCAACTGCAGCAACTTCCTTGCGCTTTGCCGGTCTCGAAGTGTCGAACTCTGGTTCTTCGTTGTCTTGTTGCTCTATCTGGTAGCTGGGGATTTGATGAACCTCCGCTAACTCCTCAGCCCGCAATCTTCGAATATGAAAATTCGGGGTTTCCAGGGTATCAGTCGGAATAATGAATATACGCGTCCCCAGGCGGTTTTCTACCATCGATACTTCGTTTCTTTTCTCATTTAGCAAATATGTTGCCGTCTCTGTCGGTAAATGAGCGTGCACGGCTTCCGTATTCTCCTTTAACGCTTCTTCCTCGATGATTCGAAGGATATGCAAAGCAGACGAAGCGATGCCCCTGATATGTCCTGTACCACCGCAGCGGGGGCAGGCGATGTAATTCGATTCACCAATCGAAGGTCGCAACCGCTGTCGAGACATCTCCAGCATCCCAAACCGAGAAATACGACCCACCTGAACCCGGGCGCGGTCGACCTTCAGTGCCTCCTGCAGCCGATTTTCCACAGTCCGCTGGTTCCTATTGGACGTCATATCGATAAAATCTATAACGATCAACCCGCCCAAATCCCGAATCCTGAGCTGTCGAGCTATCTCGTCCGCGGCCTCTAGATTTGTGTGCAGAGCCGTCTCCTCGATATCGGCTCCTTTGGTAGCCCGCGCGGAATTGACATCAATGGTGACCAGTGCTTCGGTGTGATCAATAATGACCGCCCCGCCAGAAGGGAGTTTTACTTCGCGGGAAAATGCGGACTCAATCTGATGTTCGATTTGAAACCTGGAAAACAGTGGTACGGTATCCTTGTAGAACTTCAGCTTCGTTTTGTTGTGGGGCATGACCTGTTCCATGAAGCGTGTTGCTCGATTAAAAATATCCTCGTCGTCTATCATGATCTCTGCGATGTCGTTGCGCAGGTAGTCACGGATAGCGCGAACGACGAGATTCGTTTCCTGGTATACCAAAAATGGGGCAGGTCTCTCCTCAGCAGCACTTCGAATGGCGTCCCACAGTTGCAAGAGAAAGTCCAAATCCCACTGTAACTCTTCTACGGTTTTACCTATCCCCGCTGTTCTGGCAATTAGCGCATGCTCGGTTGGCAAAGTGAGCTGGCTCATAGCGTCGCGTAACTCCGCCCTTTGCTCACCCTCGATACGCCGCGAAATCCCCCCACCTTTTGGGTTACGTGGCATAAGTACTAAAAACCGACCGGCCAGGCTGATAAACGTAGTCAAGGCCGCGCCTTTATTTCCACGCTCATCTTTCTCAACTTGGACGAGCAACTCTTGGCCCTCTTTCATCACATCCTGAATGCGAACCTGGGCCATAGGGGTTTTGGATGAGTAGTCTTGGAAATAAGTCCTTGAAATTTCCTTCAAAGGCAGGAATCCCTGGCGTTCGGCACCATATTCTACAAATGCGGCCTCTAAGCTCGGCTCGACGCGAGTGATCCGTCCTTTGTAAATATTTCCTTTTTTCTGGTGATGTATGGAAGATTCGATATCCAGATCGAGTAGTTTCTGACCATCGACAATGGCCACCCGCAACTCTTCCTGGTGAGTTGCGTTAAACAACATTCTTTTCATTTTGTTTGTTCCAGCGGCTCCGTCGCTCCCGATAACAAGCTGCTGCCCCCTCAAAGGGCGCGCCCATGCTTTTCGGCGTTCGCGCTAAGCGGAACCGATTATTCATCTGCATCCCTACAACGTTCAGGGGAGGGATGCGTTAACCCTAACGTGCGGGGTGTTTGTCGCACTGACCTTGTCAGTGCGCATCTGCACGCCATAAAACCCAAGGGTTTTATGATAATTCTTTACAAAACAATAAATTAAACAACTTAAACTATAATCGCAGTCTCATTTCCTGCGGGGCTCTATAGGATGGAGGCAGTCTCGTCCGCTTGCCTATATGGCCAGTTAGAAGCTGTTAACTGTAATATAGCAAAGCCCGCGTATGTGCTTCAATTTGTTATGATTTGCCCGCTGCGCTATGAATCAAAAGGATCTATCTAATCAAGCAGCAATCCTGATGCAATATGCGGACTAGCCCAAAGGTATCCTTTATCACCGTTGAGGACGAGTTTGGCGGACAGCGCCTGGACAACTTCCTGATACGAGAGCTCAAGGGCGTACCGCGTAGTCTGATCTATCGCATGGTCAGACGGGGGGAAGTCCGGGTCAACGATAGCAGGACTCGAGCTCATGTCCGCTTACAGCCCGGCGATCGGATCAGAATAC
>JASJAT010000190.1 GCA_030066885.1 Arenicellales bacterium
GAAGACGAAAGCCTTTTGATTCAGTCGGGAAAACCCGTAGGCGTTTTCAAAACGCATAGGGACGCACCACGTGTCCTCATAGCCAACTCCAACCTGGTGCACAAGTGGGCCAGCTGGGAGCATTTCAACGAGCTGGATAAGAAAGGTCTGATGATGTACGGCCAAATGACCGCCGGCTCCTGGATATACATCGGTAGCCAAGGTATCGTCCAGGGTACGTACGAGACGTTTGTCGAGCTGGCGCGCCAGCACTATAACGGTGACCCGACCGGTAAGTGGATCCTTACCGCTGGGCTGGGCGGTATGGGCGGTGCTCAGCCGTTGGCGGCGACCATGGCCGGCTTCAGTATGCTGGCAGTCGAATGTGACGACACACGTATCGACTTCAGGTTGAAAACGCGCTATCTCGATAGGCGGGCGCGCGACCTGGATGAAGCCATTGATTTGATCAACGACGCTACCGCTAAGGGCAAGGCTCTGTCCGTTGGTCTATTGGGTAACGCTGCGGAAATATTGCCGGAGCTCGTTAAACGCGGGGTGAGGCCCGACGTCGTCACGGATCAGACTTCCGCCCACGATCCGGTCAACGGTTATCTACCCATTGGATGGTCCGTCCCGCAATGGCGTGAGTTGGCGAAAACAGACCCGGACAAGGTCGCCCAAGCCGCACGTGAGTCGATTGCTGTGCACGTCCGAGCGATGCTGGAGTTTTACTATCTAGGCATTCCCACCATAGACTACGGCAACAACATTCGGCAGGAAGCCAAGGATATGGGGGTAAAAAATGCGTTCGATTTTCCGGGTTTTGTGCCGGCCTGTATCCGACCGCTGTTTTGCACAGGCAAGGGACCCTTTAGATGGGTGGCGCTATCCGGTGATCCGGAGGATATCTACAAGACAGATCAGAAAGTGAAAGAGCTGATTCCGGATGACTCGCATCTTCATAACTGGCTGGACATGGCTCGCGAAAAAATTTCGTTTCAAGGCCTGCCAGCACGTATTTGCTGGGTTGGTTTAGGGGACCGCCATCGCCTCGGATTGGCTTTCAATGAAATGGTAGGCAGCGGGGAATTGAAAGCGCCCATCGTCATTGGCAGGGATCATTTAGACACGGGTTCTGTCGCCAGCCCGAACCGGGAGACAGAGTCCATGCTGGACGGTTCAGATGCGGTAGCGGATTGGCCACTTCTAAATGCACTGTTGAACACGGCGGCGGGAGCAACGTGGGTGTCGATCCATCATGGCGGTGGTGTCGGCATGGGCTACTCACTGCATGCTGGTGTAGTCATTGTTTGTGACGGCACACAGGAAGCGGCACAACGTATCGAACGCGTGCTGTGGAACGATCCGGCCAGTGGCGTCATGCGTCATGCCGATGCGGGTTATGAACTCGCTAAAGAATGCGCCAAAGAGAAAGAGTTAAATTTGCCGGGCATTGATCTTTGAAAGGATGAATTTTGGAATTTCTCTCACCAGGGCGCAAAGCCGCCGGTAGGAGCGGCGCGCCCGCTGCGATATACATGGATTCCCCTAACTCTATTGACGGTCTGCCTAGGTACGCCACTCACTTTGGGTGGGCGTCAGTACATAGTGTCGCACCGCCTTATTAATCGGTATAAATAGAATGCCCAGACGGTCTAGAGCGCGAAGCCGGCGCAGAGTTGGTGAGAACCGCGTCAAAGGTGAGGCATTTGAGCAACTCCCTTTTCGACAGTTAGCTAATCCGTATCAACCGGTCGAGATAATCTCGGCGGATCAGCTCGAAGCGATTCACCAGGCGTCTTTGACCGTCCTGGAGGAAATCGGCATCAATTTCCTTTTACCCGAAGCCCGGGAGATTCTTAAATCGGCCGGGGCTGATGTCGAACCGGATGGATGCCGAGTGCGATTTGACCGTGGTCTCATTGAGTCGAGTTTAAAGACGATCCCAGGGGAGTTCACCCTTCACGCGCGTAACCCTGAACACAGTCTGAAGTTCGGGAAAAATTACCTCAACATTTCGTCCGTAAGTAGCCCACCCAATGCGTCGGACCTGGATCAGGGGCGACGCAGCGGCAGTTTCGAAGATTACTGTAAGTTCCTCAAGCTGTCGCAAATACTCAATATCATTCACATGACTTTCGGTCATCCAGTTGAACCTTTGGATATCGAACCCGCTGTCCGTCATTTGAGATCGACTTTGGCTCGGATCGAGCTCACAGATAAACCCTATTCAGGCTATTCGTTGGGGCGGCAGCGGATCCTAGATGTGATTGAGATGGCCCGTATAGCCCGGGGTCTAAAGGAAGAGGAGTTGCTGACAGAGCCGAGTTTGATATCCAATATCAATGCAAATTCTCCCCTTCAGTTTGACATGCCCATGCTCTGGGGCATCATCGAAATGTCGAGCCGCAACCAGGCGATAAGCATCACCCCGTTTACACTGTCCGGTGCAATGGCGCCGGTTACGATTGCAGGTGCCCTGACCCAGCAAAATGCAGAGGCGCTGGCCGGTATCGCATTCACCCAGCTGGTCAATCCGGGGGCTCCTGTTATCTATGGTGGATTTACCTCAAACGTGGACATGAAAACAGGTTCCCCCGCCTTCGGAACGCCGGAGAATGCCAAAGCCACGTTGATTGGTGGTCAGCTTGCCCGGCGTTATGGTGTGCCATACCGTTCTTCTAACGTCAACGCATCAAACGCGCCCGACGCTCAGGCCGTGTATGAGTCCATGATGGTGACCTGGGCCGCGGTCATGGGAGGCGCCAACGTGATCTATCACGGGTGTGGTTGGTTGGAAGGAGGGCTCACGGCGTCGTTTGAGAAATTTATCATCGATGCGGAGATCATGCAGATGATGGCCGAATTTCTGCAACCGGTGCGTGTGGAAGCAGAGGAGCTCGGTCTGGATGCCATTCGGGATGTTGGGCCCGGGGGGCATTTTTTCAGTACAGCCCATACCCTGGAGCGATATGAGACGGCTTTCTACAAGCCGTTATTGTCGGACTGGCGCAACTATGAGACCTGGTCGGAAGCGGGAGGCATAGATGCAACCCAGCGTGCCAACGTCCTTCACAAACAGCTCCTCGATCAATATACCCCGCCAGCTTTGGATCCAAGTATTAAAGAAGAACTGGAAGCGTTTGTTGAAAGACGGGTAAAAGAGGGCGGAGCGCCAATCACCTAGAACTTTAATAATATTAAATAAGCTATTGAATATTAATTATAATATATTAAATTTCTAGAAATTACTTTATGTGTATTTCATCGCTGTCATGAGTCCCACGCCCCCGAAACTCGAAGCGGCATTCGAAATAACAAACCCTTTGGATTGCGATATCGATGCCATCATTGCGCCTATCTTGGCAAAATCCTCTGAATCCCCAATCGTAAACTTCGTCCCCGCAAACACCCTGGACGGCAAGCTCGCCACTGATGTACCGGGTAAAGCGGTGCCCCTCGAAGACATACTGCAAGAGATGGAAACCGTTGTGGTCAGTCATGCTAGACGTAACGCCCACCCCGGTTTCTATGGCTATATAGCGGGTCCGGGGCTCCCGACAGATCCCATGGCGCATGCCTTTGTCGGGGCCTTGAACCAAAATGTTATCGGGTACCCCGGTGCCCCCGGTGCAACGGTTGTCGAGCAAACGGTGATAGGGTGGTTCCGGCAACTGGCAGGATTGCCAGACAGCAGCGAGGGCGCGATTGTCAGTGGTGGTTCGGTGGCCAATCTGTCAGCGCTGGCGGTGGCACTGTATTCGGCGATCGGCCGTGAATATATCCAAGCGGGCCTGGCAAGCTATACGGAAGCCAAACCGGTTATCGTTGGTGCGCGAACGACGCATTTTTGCATACAAAGGGCCGCTTTGATGTTAGGGCTTGGTGCCGGTCAAGTAGTTGTGGTCGAACACGACGAGAATTTTCGGATGCGTCCCGACAGCTTGGAAAAGACCCTGCTGAGTTGTCGAGACCAAGGCCTCAAACCGGTCTGTGTCGTAGCCAGCGCTGGGACCACTGTAACGGGCTCCATCGATCCGTTGGATGCGCTGGCAGACATCTGTGAAAACAACGGCATATGGTTTCACGTTGATGCCGCCTACGGCGGAGCAGGGTTGTGGAGCCCCGAACTGCGTCCACGTTTTACCGGCATAGAACGTGCGGATTCGGTGTGTATGGATCTACACAAGTGGTTCTACCTGGCTTTCGATGGCAGTGTGTTGTTGTTTCGACAACCCGAGCTCGCCCGACATGTGTACTACACCCGTTCCGACTACGTGCAGTTTCCCAAACAAGGTACACCGGAAGAGTATATGTTTTTCCATTTCAGTCCTGAACTCTCCCGGCGTTTTCGAGGACTCCCGGCCTACATTGCGTTCCGATATTACGGGGGTGAAATACTGGGCCGCAACATCTATCACAACCATGAGTGCGCTGCATATCTTGCCGAGCTGGTTGAACAGGATGCAGACTTGGAATTGATCTGTAAACCCGATTTATCTATATGCTGTTTTCGATACAACCCGAGTCATTTGCGTGACCAACCCGGGATTGTGGACCGGCTCAACAGGAAGATTAGACAAAGGTTGCAAGAAGGAGGCGATTTTCTATTGTCCCCGACAGACGTCGAGAATAGACCCGTGTTGAGAGTGTGTATTGTGAGCTATACGACCCGGGCACAGCATATGGAGAGGCTGGTGCATCGCGTCAAGGCAATAGGTGAAGAATTGTCAAAATTGTAGGAGCGACGCCTTCGCCGCGATAATCTATCTAGAGGCGGACCCCCAATGACCGATCATCGTTTCTGCTTTCAATGGGGTCGGGTTCGATTGATTATAAGAAATGAAGGTGCGAATAAGGATCACAGTCGTACAAATCAATCGAACCCGACCCCATTGAATTTCATGTAAGTGTAAGGTGACAACATTATAGTTCCAGCGCCATTCCCGACTTTCTTTGATAAAAAGTATACTGTCCCCTTAAACCGACGGTAATCCCGCCAGCGCCATGGCAACCTCAGATTCATCATAGGTTTCATCATGCAGCTGTCCGGCGAAATAGTCCGTGTACGCCTGCATGTCAAAGTGGCCGTGACCGCACAGGTTGAAGAGAATGGCCTTTGCCACACCGTCGCGTTGACAGGCTATGGCTTCGTCGATGGCTGCTTTCACTGCATGATTCGCTTCAGGAGCGGGAATAATCCCCTCTGCTTTGGCGAATCTTACCCCGGCTTCAAAACACTCCGCTTGTGAATACGATCGTGGGTTGATGGCCCCTGATTCGGCAAGCTGACTCACCAGCGGTGCCATGCCGTGGTAGCGCAGGCCTCCAGCATGGAAACCAGGCGGTACAAACCCGGATCCAAGCGTATGCATTTTCACCAACGGGGTTAGTTTTGCCGTGTCACCGAAATCATAGGCGTACCTTCCCTTGGTCAGGGTAGGACAATTTGCCGGTTCGACGGCGACAATTTGCACGTCCTGTTCACCCCTGAGTCTACGACCCAAAAACGGAAAGGCTATGCCAGCGAAGTTGCTGCCTCCCCCGGTACAGCCAATTACGATATCTGGGTAATCGTCGGCCAGTTCGAATTGCTTAAGAGCCTCTTGTCCGATAATGGTTTGGTGAAGCAGCACATGGTTCAACACACTGCCCAGGGCGTATTTCGTATCCTCCCGTTGTGCTGCCGATTCAACCGCTTCGCTGATGGCGATACCCAAACTTCCCGTACTGTCGGGATTCTCCTCTAAAATTGTGCGGCCGGCTTCTGTGGTATTAGAAGGGCTGGCAATACAGGTTGCGCCAAAAGTCTCCATGAAAGCACGTCGATAGGGTTTCTGTTCATAACTTACCTTGACCATGAATACTTCGATGTCCAGACCAAACAGGGAACCGGCGAGTGCAAGCGCTGAACCCCACTGCCCTGCGCCGGTCTCGGTGGTAATACATCTAACCCCGGCTTCACTGTTATAGAATGCTTGCGCGACCGCTGTGTTGGGCTTATGGCTACCTGCCGGGCTGATGCCCTCATATTTGTAGTAAATGCGTGCTGGCGTATCGAGGCTTTGTTCCAGCCGTCGCGCCCGATACAGGGGGGACGGTCGCCATTGCTTGAGCACGTCGCGTACCGGACCCGGGATCTCGATTTCCCTTTCAATACTCACCTCTTGCTGGATGATCGCCATCGGGAATAGCGGGGCAAGGTCTTCCGGGCCGATCGGTTGTCCCGTGCCCGGATGCAACACCGGTGGTGGCGGGGTAGGAAGGTCGGCAACGATGTTGTACCAGAATTTAGGAATATCGGCTTCGGTTAATAGGTACTTGATCTGGCTCGTCATTGGTTTTACTCAGTTTAGAGAATAGAGGGCCTCGACCTGGAAGAAAACGTTTTCTGATATCCCGGTTACTAGCCCCCGGTCGCTTGTGCCTCATAGTCCGGGCGTTGGAACGCGGGCATAACCTCCTTGATAAACAGCTCTAGCGACCGCTTTTGCTGCGGTAAGCCCAGCCCATAGCTTGCGCAATAGGTGAATTGATCGATACCGAGTTCCTGATAGCGTTGAAGCTTCGCGATGACCTCGTCTGGTGTGCCGAACATCAAGTTTTCTCTCAACGTCTTGCGATCAAATTCTTTTCTGGACGACAGCTTGGCCAAGTCTATTTCTTCGGGAAATCCGTTGACTACACCCCCTAGGTTTTTGAATAGGTTTTCAAACCTTCCGAGTTGGGTTATAGCTGCGTCGATCGGCGCGTCTGCTTGATCGGCGCGTTCGTACACGCAAGAGTACCGCATAGTGGTAAACAGCGGTCTCTTCACCCCCGGGCA
>JASJAT010000033.1 GCA_030066885.1 Arenicellales bacterium
TCGATATCCTTTGTTTTGAGCTCCTGTACCATGGCCTCTGCTCCATTGCTTTGAGTAAATAAACCCAGTGAAATAATTTCTTGCTCACCCGCCTGGCGTTTAACGTAGTGATCCTTAATTCCACTATCGGTTAAAATTTTTCTTTGCGCATCGATTTCCGACTGTGTAGCAAACGGCCCGATGTAAACTCGGTGCGCTCTTATCTTTCGTTCTTTGACCGATCGTGTGTCGAACGGCACCGACAAGGTAGTTAATCTTTGGCCGGTCTCACTCGCCAGCCTCTCGTCAAAGAACGGACCTATTCTGAGGCAAAGGGGTTCCTGTGCGGGTTGTTCAACCGCTGGATCAGTAACAACCGAGCTTTTTATCGCAGCCACTTCACTCAGTAACATCATTGTTTCCCCGCTGATGGGGGGGCGAATGAATTCGGTGCTGTCTGGCCTCTGGCCGTAGGTCCAAAGGAACAATCCTACGTTGCCTAACAACAGGACACCAAATACCCACTTCATGTGTCTGGCCCTTCGTCACACGGTTCAACCAACTGACAACTTTTAATCATGTATCAGAATATCCCCTAAAAATACGATCACCTGGTGTAGTGTCTCTTAATTGGGTTGCTATTTGATCGTCATTCCGGCCAGGCTTAGCGAATGCAGAGTCGGAATCCAGCGTTCCAATTTGTTCGGATTCCCGCTTACGCGGCGACGGTGTCTGGATTTTCACTTCCCTCCAGATCAAACCCGGGGCCTTCGTGGGGAATGACGTCTTGGAAGATGACAAGTTAATTCGGAAACACTGCACTAGGTGTTGACTACTTTAACGTATGGGCTAATCCAAGTAATACTAAATCAGGCTCATGTTGCAGAGACTTTGTCAGCATGGGTAATAGTAGCGGTGCATCACCACCTGTTATATATAACTTTGGGTTATCGAGTATGGCATACATTTCATGTAGGGCGCGATCGATCGCACCGGCTACACCGATAAAACTACCACCAGATACACCCTCTGCGGTGGTCGTACCGAGTACCTGCTTAAATTCGGCGCGATTCTCAACGATATCAGAAGTACCCTCGAGGAGACTTTGCTGAATCAGATCGATGCCCGGGAAGATGATTCCTCCTATGAATCGATCGTCCGCAGTCAAAGCGTCCACAGTGATGGCGGTGCCACAATCTACGACGCAAAGTGAACCATGCTCCAATAAAGATCTGGCCCCGATTAACCCGGCCCAACGGTCACATCCCAACTGTTCGGGTCGTGCATATTCATTACTGATTCCTTGGTACGTAGCTGTAGAGCGAAAAAATGCTGGATCGATCCCCCAGTTCTTTTGTATCCATGTTTGCAGGTTTTGTTCTGCTTCCTTTCCAGCCACATTTGACACCAAAACGGCTTCAGGCGGAGACATGTTCCCCCAATGATAATCGAGTATAAATCCAGTATCCCCTTGCATAGCCACAGACTGACTATTCGCCAAACGATTGTTGTCAATTCTCGCCCACTTTATACGTGAATTGCCCACGTCTACTACCAATTTCATTGCCGCCTCACGCTGACGTCACCGTGATAACAAACGATATCTTTTCCTCCTTTTTGGCGAATCTTCAGCGCACCCGTGCTGTCGAGGTCTACGGCCTTTCCGGTCACTTTCCCACCACCGGCGGAATAAGTCACCACAACCTCGTGCCCGCACACGATATCAAGATCCCTCCAACGTTTCCTGTAGCACTCAAATCCGTCCTCAACATAACGGCTTAATAATAGATGAAGTTGAGTGATGCACGCTGCCGCCAACTGGTTACGATCAATGTCGCAGCCTAAACCGTTAGCCAAATCCGTCCAGGGCTGTTCTATGCGCCGTGCATCCTGCTCGGAGATACGAACGTTGACCCCAACGCCGATCACGAGCGAACAAGGACCAGTTGATTCACCGCTGACGTCAATTAAAACACCACCTAACTTTTTGTTGTCGTGAACGATGTCGTTGGGCCACTTGAGGTCCAGCTTATCGATACCAAGGTCCTTTAAAGCGTCGATCAAGTGAATCCCTACGGCAACCGACATTCCCGAAATACTTTTCGGCCACACGTCGTATATCCATCCCAGTGACATGAGTAAATTACGGTAGGGTGACGCCACCCAATGCCGCCCCCGTTGGCCACGCCCGTTGGATTGCGCTTCGGTTATACAAACCGTGCCATGGATAGAATCTTGCTTAGATAACCGCCAAAGATAATTATTAGTAGAGTCTACATTTTGCTCAATATAAATCCTGTGGATCTCAGAGCGGGTTCGCCCTTCTAGGCCTTGGCCAATCACGTCGCGATTTAATGTCACTATGCCCTTGGCCAGTCTGTAACCCTTTCCCGGAACACTATTGATAGGCAGGCCCGAAGCCTGCAGTGAAGCGATGTGCTTATGCACCGCAGCACGGCTGATACCAAGCTCTTGCCCCAACCATGTGCCGGTTAGAAATTCCTTATCGCTCAACAACTGTAAAAGTCGCACCCGAGATTGCATTGACACATTGTAACAAGGCCTATTCTGAACATTCACCAGACTAAAGAAAAAGGCCGGCTTACGCCGGCCTTTTTTCATTTCCCTATGGAATGCAATGTCATGATGTAGCCTTAAAGTTGCCCGTTACGGTAACTGGAATATCCTGGGTCCCCACTCTACACGTGCCCGACCCCGTTACCGGGCCCGAGATCGTGTTACCGTTTACCGTACCATTAACAGTCGCGATACCCGAACAGGTTACCCCATCATCAGTTTCGCTAATCGGGATGTCTGCGGTAAAGGTGTTGCCATTCAATTTTGTTTTTACCGTTCTACCTTCGCCGGTTAACGTAACATCAGACCCTGAAATAACAATAGTTATAGGCGCGGTCTCATTCCTGTCAGAAAATCCAGGTGCACTCAGTGTAACGTTCATCGTTCCAGTGTAATTGGTTGAAGTGGCAGAAAGACTTGCACTTCCACTCGAACCCCCGCTAACAGAACTGGATGTCGAACTTGTCCCACTGGTGCCGCCGGTAGTCCCGGCTGCTCCGGCAGTCGTCTCAGTACCACCATCACTACTGGTATCGCTGCCGCCCCCGCAAGCAACCAGGACCAGCGCGAGTAATATCGCGCTCAGCTTCTTCACAACATTCTCCGAGGATTAAGGTGCAAGGCAAATATAATATATATATCCAGAACTTATGCAAGTATTTTAATAAAATACTTAAGATATCTAGATTTAGGGGATTTGTCGACACACGGCCCCATTCTGTTGTGGGGGCAGGTTGCTCCGGTTCATCGCGGTAATGGAAACTGCCCGTGCTTCCAGTTTATCGGCGCGGCGCGCGCCTCCTACTCAGAAAACTAAATTGAGCATGGCCAGCATTACGACCAAGAAGAGCAAGGTCATGACGCCACCCGCTCGCATGAAGTCGACGACACGGTATCCACCCGGACCCATGATCAATGCATTTACCTGGTGAGTCGGAATCAAAAAGGAATTGGAAGTAGCCAGTGCCACAGTCAAAGCAAACATCGCGGGATCGGCACCCACACCGATGGCGATGTTGATGGCGAGGGGTACCAATAGTACGGTTGCACCAACATTGGATATGACCAGAGTAAATATAGTAGCCAAAACCGCAATTGCAGCTTGCAGCATTAACGTCGAAACATCACCCAACAACACCAGCGTTTGCTGCGCAACCCAAGCAGCGGTTCCGGACTGTTCAGTGGCCAGCCCTAGTGGTATTAGACTCGCCAACAAAAACACCGATTGCCAACCGATGGAACGATAGGCTTCTTCGATATTGATTACGCCCGATAGGATCATTCCCATGGCGCCGACCATCAGAGCTATTGACAACCGAACATCGGTGAACAATATAAGACTCAACGCTAGTGCAAACGAAAAAGCGGCATACCGGAGTTTTTCAGGCCTGAAGGTTTCCTGTGGAAAGTCGGTTACCACGGCAAAATTTTGATCCCCTGACATTGCAATCAGGTCTCGCCAGCGACTGTGCAGAAGCAAAGTATCACCGGCTTGAAGCTGCAGGCCACCCAGGTCGGTATCAATGATGTCATTAACCCGATACACGGCCAGCACTTTGGCTCGATGGTTCCGGCGAAACTGAATCTCTGCAATAGATTTACCAATCAGGTCTGAAAATGGAGGGATAACGACTTCGGCAATACCTGCGTTAGTAGGACTCAGGTACTCGGCAAACGAATCAACCTCGGGTTTGAGTTCTAGTCCATGTTGCTTGGCGTATTTCTCAATCTCCTCCCTCGAGCCCATAATTGCCAGCTCCGACCCAACCCAAATGAACGTCTCTCTGGAAGGTGTAATACTCGAGTCTCCACCGCTTCTGACACCTAATATCCAGCCAGCGCGCCCGTGACTGTCCACATCTTTGAGTTGCTTACCTGCAAGGTCGCTGTTTCGTCGCACGCGCAGTTCAAACATCTGACCGTCTATCCCATAAACATCTCGGAAATATCTTAAGTTATCCGTTGCCGCCATCTTTTCGTTGGTGTCCGGTAGGACTAGCCGACCCAGCAGAACAAAATACCCAATAGCAACGGCAACCAGTACTAAACCTATTGGGGTCACCGCAAAAAGGCCAAATGTATCCATCGGTTTCACGTCCGATGGCAGTACTTGGTTTGTATTTAGTATTAGATCGTTCAACAGGATGAGCGGACTCGAGCCCACCATAGTTACCGTACCACCGACGATGGCACAGAAACCCATCGGCATAAGCAACCTGGAAATAGGTATGTACGAGCGTCGAGAGATACGGGTGACTACCGGGAGGAACAGCGCTGCCGCACCAATGTTTTGCATGAAACTCGAGATCGCTGCTACCGCACTGGATATTGTCGCGATGACTCGGCTCTCAGTCTGACCCCCCCATTTTAAGATCTTCCCGGCCAACGTACTCATCACACCTGTTTTGTCCAAACCCGCACCGATAATCATGACCGCGATGATGGAGATAACCGCATTGCTGGCAAATCCGTTAAACAGCTGGCTTGGATCCACCAAACCGTCGTATCCCGGCAATACCGAGGACAGACCAAGTATGACTAGGATGAATAAGGCAGCGACGTCAACTCGAACGACTTCGAAGGCGAAAAGAAAAATGGTGAAGGCTAGTATCGCTAATACGGCGATCATCTCGTTCGTGAGGACGATCGTATCCAAACAGTTCTCCGTGTTATTAAGAACGTAAAACTAGAAATTCGTTGGGAGTCCCAAGCGGAAAGACAATATAACATACGTCCCGAATTTAGGCATGGTACCGGGCGTTGTTAGCCTCCTATTCAGGAGACCGAAGCCCAATGCTGGAATTTGTCAGTGATAATTCGACGTCGAAGTAGATAGAATGCATCACCCGCAAAAGGAACCTTATCGATGCCCGAAGCACCCAATACCCACGCGATCGCGGTACTAGCCCTCACCGTCTTGGCATTGGTTCTTTTTACCCGTGAAAAGATCCCTCTCGAGACTTCAAGTCTGTTTGTCCTGGTCGCCCTGACTGTTGGGTTTGAGTTATTTCCTTACCAAACAGAGCAAGGACCGTTGCACGCTGTCGACTTTTTTTTCGGCTTTGGTCACGAAGCGTTAATCGCGGTGTGTGGCCTCATGATCGTTGGACACGGACTGGTCCGCACTGGTGCTTTGGAACCCGTCGGCCGCATGCTGGGCAGGCTGTGGGGAGTAAGTCCGCAGTTCTCCCTGCTTCTAACGTTACTTTTAGGGGGTTTGTTGAGTGCTTTTGTAAATAATACGCCTATCGTTGTCTTGTTGCTGCCGATATTGGTCAGCGTATCGATACGGGCAAATACACCCTCATCCAGCATATTGATGCCCATGGGTATGGCAACCCTTGTTGGTGGTATGACCACGACGATAGGGACGTCTACAAATCTGCTGGTGGTGAGTGTGGCCGCGAGTCTGGGCCTGGCGCGCATGGACATGTTCGCGTTTTTTATACCCGCTGGAATCGCAGCCTGCGTAGGTATTCTGTATCTTTGGTTGATCGCGCCCAGAATCATGCCGTTGCGCGAAGCTGCACTTAGCGACACTTCACCTCGCTTGTTCACCGCTCAACTGCACATCCCGGAGGGTAGTTTCTGTGACGGCAAGACTTTGAGCGAAGTGGTACAAAAGGCGGGAGATCAGTTCAAAGTGCAAAGAATTCGGCGAAGCGAAAACGCCTATACCTTACCTTTACCGGATGTCCTGATCCGGGCGAACGATCGCCTGACACTACAAGACACACCGCAGAATTTAAAAGAATACGAACAGGTACTGGATGCCCAGCTGTATTCGGAAAACGTCCAAGTAGATGACGAGCATCCTTTGCGTGCCGAGGATCAACAAATCGCCGAAATTGTCATTGTCCAGGGCTCGCCCCTCATAAATGTGACTCTGTCTGATATCCGTTTCTCCGACAGGTATCAGCTCACGACGCTGGCGATACACCGAGCCGGTCGCGTAATCGAATCCATACCCGACAGTGTGGGGAAAATTAGGCTCCGCATCGGAGACATTCTGCTCGTGCAAGGTGCCAGGGAGCAGATAGCGGCCATCAAACGCGAAGGGTACCTTTTGGTGCTGGACGCCACTATGGATCTACCCCACTCGAATAAAGCAACGTTGTCACTGGTCATTATGGCTGCAACCGTATCAGCCGCCGCCATAGGTCTTATGCCCATTGCAATCAGCGCCACGCTGGGTAGCTTGGTGATGTTGGTGACCGGGTGTGTGCATTGGCGGGATATACAAAGGGCCTTGAGCGTTCAGGTCATTCTAATCGTGGTAGCCAGCCTTGCTTTGGGCAAGGCATTAATCGAAACCGGCGCTACAACATATGTCGCCCATGTATTTCTCGATACCACAGCCGGCGCCTCTCCGACTGTGATATTAAGCGGTCTCATGCTACTCATGGCCGTACTCACCAATATTGTCTCTAATAATGCGGCTGCTGTTATCGGCACCCCGATCGCAATTAATATCGCGCAGGAATTGGCGCTACCACCTGAAGCCTTCGTATTGGCGGTGTTGTTTGGGGCAAACATGAGCTATGCCACACCGATGGCTTACAAAACCAATCTGCTGGTGATGAACGCGGGTGGTTACGTTTTCTCAGATTTTGTGAGAATAGGTGTCCCGCTAACCCTCATCATGTGGGCCGTATTCAGTTGGTTACTGCCGCTGATTTATGGGATAGGCACTGGTTAGTTAACTGGTGGCGAGTGGCTGGTTCATGTCCGAAAATAGTTCGGGTCATTGCGCTAAGATACTCACACCACCAGAAGCGCACGGTAAACACAACGAATCAATCCAGTATCTGAGTTAAAAGTACAAAGTTGAAAGCAAAAAAGCTTATACAACATATTGGCAAATCAGTTCTTTAAACTTTGAACTTTTATTCTTTCAACTTACTAGATTGCCACGGCCGATGACGCGGCCTTGCAATGATGATTTTGAATTTCGTTGTGCCTTTGAGGCTATTTTATCGGGGCGGTGTTGGTCGGGGCCTTGGTCAGGTTGGAAACATCCAGGTACTGTGGACTGTCTTCGGCTCCCGCCATCTTCAGGAATGCCACGATGCGCGAATACCCTTTGAACTGAGCAATGCTTAGTGCTGTGTTTCCCTCCGAGTCTTTCGCGTTCGCGCTCGCGCCGGCGCTGAGTAACATCTGGACGATATCCGCATAGCCTTTAAATGCCGCCGCCATCAGGGGTGTCTTGCCGGTCAGCGTACGGACGTTAACGTTGACACCGGATTGAATCAATGTCTGCACCGCCTGTACGTTGCCTTTCATAACCGCGTTAAACAAGGCTTTAGCACCGTGCAGGGAACGTGCCATGTGTTGAGGTTCAGTTCCGGTGGGGACCTTTTTTATATAGTGATTAAACACAGCCACACATACCATGGCGGCCAGTGTAAGCAACATTATATTGGTATCTATACCAAATTGCTCGGCCAGCTCTTCCGGAAGATTTGCGCCCGCGACCAGGACAGCGGTAACCAGGACCAGGCTCATTCGCACATAGCGCACAAGGGATATGGCTACGATGATGGACAGCGTTGCCAGCAAGACTTTTCTATCAACGAAGGCGATCTCGTCCGGCAGATTTGCGGCGATGGTAAGTAACACCACTGCGACCAACAACAAGATATCGTACTTGGATTGTCGAAGGACTATCATGAGCTAAAGCTATTACTCATCGGTCACACAACCTTCGGCCGCACTTCTAACATTTTTTATGTATTTGTACAATGTACCTCGGTGGGCTTTGTACGGAGGCATACGCCAACTTTTACGTCTGGATTCGAGCTGCTCGTCGGCCAATTCAACATGCAAGGTATTGTTCTCAGCATCTATCGTGACGACATCGCCGTCTTCCAGAAGACCGATTGGACCCCCTTCTTGAGCTTCGGGAACTACATGGCCAATGATGAACCCATGCGACCCTCCGGAAAAACGACCGTCCGTGATCAAAGCCACATCGCTGCCCAAACCCGCCCCCATGATTGCAGAGGTCGGCGTTAGCATTTCTGGCATCCCTGGTCCGCCTTTGGGTCCCTCATAACGAATAACAACTACGTCTCCTTTCTTGATCAGTTGCTTCTCTAAAGCGGCCAGCATAGCTTCTTCGGAATCAAAAACTTTTGCAGGGCCGGTAAACACCTCACCTTCTTTGCCGGTAATTTTAGCCACAGCCCCCCCTGGCGCAAGGTTACCGGTAAGGATCTGGATATGTCCTGTCGGCTTAATCGGATTATTCAGAGGTCGAATAACTTGCTGCTCATCCGATACGGCAGGCACGTCGGCTAGATTTTCTGCGACCGAATTTCCGGTAACGGTCAAGCAATCGCCGTTGATCAAACGCTCGTTCAACAACAATTTCATCACTGCTGGGATACCGCCGATATTGTGAACATCCTCCATGACATACTTACCGCTCGGCTTTAAATCTGCCAGGAACGGGACCCGATCGCTCACGTCTTGGAAGTCAGCCATTGTGAGCTCGACATCGACAGATCGAGCCATGGCGATAAGGTGCAACACGGCGTTTGTTGAGCCACCCAACGCTGAAACAAGGACCATGGCGTTGGTAAAAGCTTCACGGGTCATGATATCGCGTGGTTTGATGTCCCGTTCCAAAAGGGTATTGATAGCGCTGCCGACCTGGTGACATTCTTCGAGCTTGCCGGGATCTTCAGCCGGTGTCGACGAACTGTATGGCAATGACATGCCTAGGGCTTCGATGGCACTGGCCATGGTGTTCGCTGTGTACATACCACCGCAGGCGCCAGGCCCCGGGCAAGCGTGTCTCACGACTTGAAAGCGTTCATTATCGTCTAATGTATGGGCAATGTATTCGCCGTAGCTTTGGAACGCAGAAATAATATCCAGCGTTTTTTCTTTGTAGTGACCCGGCTTGATCGTCCCGCCATAGACCATTAAGGAAGGTCGATTCAACCTACCCATGGCCATTAGACAACCGGGCATGTTCTTGTCACAACCTGGTATTGTAATCACGGCGTCATACCACTGTGCTGCGACAACGGTCTCGATAGAATCCGCAATAAGGTCTCGAGACTGAAGGGAGTAACTCATACCTTCGGTACCCATCGATATTCCGTCACTTACACCAATAGTGTTGAAACGCATACCGACCAAGCCTGCCTCGCTCACACCCCGCTTGACTTCCGCCGCCAAATCGTTGAGATGCATATTGCACGTGTTACCTTCCCACCAAACGCTGGCAATGCCAATTTGGGGCAAGTTCATATCGGTTTCGGTTAAGCCTGCCCCATAGAGCATCGCCTGCGATGCACCTTGTGATCGAGGTTGGGTAATACGAGAACTGTATTTGTTCAGTTTAGACATACGTCCTCCAAGTAGATGTCCTTAGTCTAACGGTAGATAGTTACTAGTTTCTAGTTACTAGTGACTAGCTACTCTTAACTACTACTCCTTCTCTTCCTCATCCGGCGTCTTCTTGATCAGTTCTTCTTTGGTCACCATGATATTTTCTACCTGATAGCTCGGGAGCTCATAGACCCACTGATCCCACGCTGCATTCCACTGTTCCACCTTTTCCGAGACCGACTGTTTTGTTACTTCGTCAGATTCATCCGGTTCTTGGTAAGTAGCATGCAATTGTCCGAATACCTGTTCCCCTTGTTTGTGTATGTCCAACTCTATCTTAGCGCCGTCAAAAGATTTCAGTATGGCCCGACTGCTCTCAGCGGAACTCAGATCCAATGCGGACTCTGCTTTTACATCCTCCAAACGCAAATCTTTAAAGCTTTGGACTATTTGATTGATCGCGTATTGCGACTCCACTTCTTCATCGGGCCCAAGCTCTTGTACGGTGAAGTCCGTGGTTTCGGTATTTTCCCGAGCGACCACCAATGAATCGGTCGAGCTGTCCACAGTCACGGAACGCACCTCACCGACCTTGGGTTTAATAATAGTTTTGTCCAGCCAGTCTGTTGCCTTGCCCAGCGCCGGCATTAAACCCTCGACCAACCATGACTGAGCATCTCCGGGAGCGCGGACGTAAAGCTGATCTTTGGTAGTGCCGCCTCGGCTTACTTTTTCTTTGCCAACAATCACTACAGCCAGGTCACTGCCAGAAGCGCCCTTTAACCGCACAAGTTTGGAATTTGATCCCGGTTCGCCTATGTCGTTGACCTCGAGCTTGTTGTACAACTCGGGATTTTTAGTTTTGGCTTCCAACCGTTGTAAACGGGCCAAGCCCAGAATCAGTTCACGAACCTGTGCCGTAGACGCCGGATACCCATCCTTTTCGTCGATTATCCACTGGTCATCCTTCTTCTTCAGTGTGGTCGTTGATTCGCTGTCTTTAATAATTGCTATCGCCACCTCGTTGGATTGCTGCAACAAGTCCGGGAAATACGGGCCCTCGGTCGAAATATTAGAGCTTTCTTCCGATTGACGAGTGACGACGGCAGCAACGATGACCAATACCGTAATACCGAGTAGAACGATGAACCCTTTTTTAGTCAGCATTTGTGCTTTCCTTGCTCTTTCGTTTACGACGACGCGATTGATTAAGACTGATCAAAACACCGCCGATACCCACGACCAAGGGCATGAAACCTATATTGATGAACTTGGTCACACTTTCTAGTCTTTGAATATCCTCGTGTAACTGATGACGCACCATACGAAGCTCCTTGCGTATGCGGACCTTTTCTTCGCGGAATTTCTCGATTTCTTCTTCCTGCTCAGGGCTGAGAATGAGTGGTTGCTGATCCTGCCCGCCCTTTTCCAGTTCAATCAGTTTGTTTTCCGTTTCTTGCAGACTGGTCAGAAGTTCTTGCTCTTTCTGCCGGAACTTTATCTCCGCTGCCTGCTGAATTTGGGCGACCCGAGTGAACGGTCTTGAGAATTGACCGCGGCTGCGCACACTGATGAGGTCATTACTGCCAAGGAGGTTTTCCAACGAGTTAATCACGAAATTGCCATTGGCGGCAGTTGGAATAGATAGCCTTGTACCCAGGAAATTTTGAGTTGTTACCCAGAACTCATCATGCAGCATATCGGCGTCGGCTACGACAATCAGATTTATGTCCTCGGACGAGGTTTCCAAATGCGGCGGCAGCGGCTCGTTGGGCTCAGCTGCATCCGCTTGTTCTTCCTCTTGTTCGGAGTCTTGTTCGGAGTCTTGTTCAGGTTGCTCTGGTTCTTCCGGTGGTGGACCTTCTTTGAACGCGGTTTCGACCTGACCGGACACGCGCACGGCCAAATTGAGACTCTGGCCACCCGGGACATAGCCCTGCAGTAACACGGTCGGATCCATGAGGAATCGCAACTGGGCGACGTCATACTGCATTGCATTCTCGGTGGTCCATACCAAAGGAGTGATGTTGGCACCCTCCTTTTCGAGATCGGTCAATATCCCAGGTGAAGCAAACACAAGATTACCCAACCTTGATGTGACGACATCGTCCGGATTGTTCTGCTCCACGGGCAGATCCATCCAAATGGGATAATCGATCACGCCTTGGCTCTGTTGTTGCCCGTATCGAACCCGTTGGGCAACGCTTAGGTCACCAGCCACTTTTTCCTCGACCAGGCCCAATCCCCAAGCATCGAACAAAGGCTTAAGATCTGAACTTCCAGGTGGGGCACCCATACCCATCATGCCTGCAGCCCGGTCCACTTCTGCATTCGGGTCGACGAAGATCAAGGCACGCCCCCCACGGAGGACATACTGGTCAATGGCATATAACGTAGAGGGAGGCAGCTGCTTAGGGTGCACCACCATCAGCACGTCGATGTCCTCTGGAATCAGGCGACTGTCTGGTTCGATGGTGGTCACCGTGAATAGCTGCCTCATTTGCTCCAGAACGACCCAGGGCCGCGGCATGCCCTGACCCAACGCCTGGGGCGAAGGCATACCGCCATCCAGCGGCAGGCTACTTAGCAAACCGACGGTAGTCGTTTTGGTGTTGGACAACTGGTAGATCAGCCTGGTCAGATCATGTTCCAGTAACTCTTCGCGATCCAATGCGAAGAAAGGAATGACTTCTTCGTCATCTGTGGAATTGGCTCCGGCTAATCCAAAATAAAATTGAGTCCCTTGCTCGTCAACGACCACACCTCTTACTCCATAGCCCACAGCCCGGTCCTCTTCCTCGGAAAACGGCTCTGGATCGATGATGTGCAGTTTTATATTACCACCCGCTTGCCTTTCGTACTCACGCAACAGCCCTTTTACGCGTTGTGTGTAGTTGCTTATGCCAGGCAGACGCGTGGCCTGCTTCTGAGACAAAAACAGACGCAGCGTAATCGGCTCTTCTAGCGCACCGAGTATATTCTTGGTACCCGTCGTTAAGGTGTACAGCCTATTCTCGGTAAGATCCACGCGGGAAGAAGTAAACGCAGTATTACTGAATAAATTAATCGCAAATAGCAACGCCATGCCTAACGTCAATCCACCCCATGTCAGATAGTGTTTACCAGTACGCATCGCTCAATCCGCTTTTTTAATTTCAATCAAGACCGCATTGGCGAATAGCCAAAATGCGATCAACGAGACGAAGAAGATGATGTCACGCATATCCACTACACCTTTGCTCAATCCTTCAAAGTGGGTGAGAAAACTGAATGAACTGATTACCTCGACTATAAATTCCGGGGCCCAACCAGTGAAAAAATCCAGAACCATCGGAAATCCACTCAATATGAATACCAGGCAGATAGCGGCGCTCACGACAAAAGCGATAACCTGGTTTTTAGTCAGTGCCGAGATACAGCTTCCGATGGCGATAAACGCACCGGACATCAACAGACTCCCCAGATAGCTGGCGAAGATTACACCATTGTCCGGATTCCCCAGGAAATTAACGGTGATCCACATTGGAAAAGTCAGGGCCAAAGCAATTGAGGTGAATATCCAAGTTGCCAGGAATTTGCCGAGCACCGCCTGCAACATGGTAATTGGCAGAGTCAGCAGTAACTCGATCGTGCCGGACTTCCTTTCTTCCGCCCACAGACGCATAGTGAGCGCAGGGATCAAAAACAGGTAAAGCCAGGGATGAAAGCCGAAGAAGGTGATCAGGTCGGCTTGTCCACGCTCAAAGAAATTACCAAGATAAAAGGTAAATATTCCGCTTAGAGATAAAAATATAATGATAAAAACATAAGCAATTGGTGTCGCAAAATAGCTGAACAACTCTCGCTTACAGATAGTCCATACATTTGCCATTACTCAAGCCCTTTAAGACCGTTGGAAATTCGTAACTTCGCGGAATACTTCATCCAGTCGACCTTGTTCAACATGCATCTCTTCAACCAACCAGCCGTGTTGATGGGCAGAAGCACTGACGTTCTCAATAATACTGGTTCCGTCTTTCGGACGAACGAGAAACTGAATGACACCAGCTTGATTCGACAACGGCTGCACCTCCTCGACGTTATCGAGAGCCGCTAAAGTGCCACTGATTCCGTTTTCGGATGCTGCACGAATGCTCAATACAACGGCATTGTGCCAGGGCGACTGCGCTTGTAACTCCCCTGGTTTACCATCGGCCACCACCTTCCCATCCGCAATGATGATGGCTCGGGTGCATACCGCGTCCACCTCTTCGAGGATATGGGTCGATAGGATGATGGCTTTCTGCTGAGCCATATCGCTGATCAAATTGCGCACTTCGTGTTTCTGGTTGGGGTCAAGACCATCGGTAGGTTCATCCAAGATCAATACATCCGGATCATGCAATATTGCTTGCGCTAAGCCCACCCTACGCTTGAAACCTTTTGACAGGGTGTCAATGGATTGGTCCAGAACCGACTCGAGATTGACTTTATCGATGACGTCCGCAAGCCGTTGGTCGATTTCAGTATTTGGGATGCCCCGGATCTTCCCTACGAACTCCAAGAACAAGCGTGGGGTCATGTCACCATATAGCGGAGCCCCTTCCGGCAGGTAACCGATAGTCCGTTTGGCTGTAATTGGATGTTGGTCGCAGTCTTTGCCCTGAATAAATACACTGCCTTTATCAGGCGATAAGAATCCAGTAATCATTTTCATCGTGGTCGATTTACCGGCCCCGTTGGGGCCCAGGAATCCCAACACTTCACCACGCTCAACCTTAAACGATATGTCATTCACAGCGGTGATCGATTTAAAACGCTTGGTAAGCTGTTTAACCTCCACCATTGTGGTCATATGACAGTTCTCCTATTAATCATCGACTAATGTAATGTTGAATTTTTTGACCACCGACTCAATACGGCTAGGAGCCGTTCCGTCACGGTAGAATGCTCTGCAGCACCAGACTGGGTGTAGTATCTGCAGGAAGGACGCAACTACTCATCCTTTGTCCACATGTCGCGATAAGCTAGCCCATGGCCTCCCCCGTCCGGAGTTTTTGGTGCAATATGCGGACTTTTTGAAACATCCAAAGTCACTTCGGGGGCCAAATGATAAGAAGACAAACTCAGAAGTCAACAGTTCCCGACTAAGATCGGATCGCGGCGAGGGCGCCGCTCCTACTGTGTTTCTAGCACTCGTGAAATAATATTCTCGTCAAGACACCAAGCTGCAAAAATTATAGACACTCTGGCTAGGTCATTGGGGTTTCTTGGTGGGTTTTGCGCCTTTGCGAGAGATCACATTGTTTCTAGATGGACAATGGTCATCCCCGCGCAGTCTGCGCGGATTTATTTCGGTACAGGAGGTCCGATTGAATGACGTATGGATTCCGGCTCTCCGCTCGCTTCAAACACTCCGACAGGAATGGCGAAGCCGATCGGCTAGGGCGCCCCTTCTACCAGGTTACTGCAGCTTGTTGCCTTGCCAGTTTCTCAACCCTCAGGTTTGAAACCTCCAGATTTTGCTGAATATGCTTGCGGATGAGCCAGGATCCCAGTAGAGGAGGCACGAAGAATTTTGGTACCAATTTGGCGTTGTAAGTCACTCGGGTTTGGCCGGGTGTTTTCCCTCTTTTTATGATCACGGTCTCTTTGCCAAACTTGAAATCACTCGATTCTGGGATCGTGTTGTAGACAATTGCACCATAGGCATTGATATTTGCATTGGTCACCTTACGCATAGTCTTACAAAGTATCCAAACGCACGGTCTGAGCGTAATATCCACCGTTGCGCTCCCGCCCGGTAGGCCGGATAGGATCTCGCTGTTAACAATGCCTGGCGACAACTCATCGAAGTTCTCGTAGTCGCTTAGAATAGTCTCGACGCGGGTTATAGGTGCATCTAACACAATTTCGAAATAAATATGATAAGCGCCATCTTCCTGTTCAACCTGAACCTCAATAGTTTCTGCTGCCAGACAATAAGTCCCAACGCAACAAAGAGATAACAGTAGAAATAGGCGACTTGGTGAGAGTTTTTCTTTTTGTGTGGACACTGGCTCGCTTTAGAACAGCTTTTTCAGCTGCTCTCCCAACTTTTGTTCGTTTTTTCTCTCGAGCTTTTGTTCAACCTTCTTTAACTCCTGATCCACTTGCCCCTACGCTAGTGCCTTCTACACGCCAAAATAGAGTTTACCTGAAAGTGTAGACGGACAGCGTGCGTTAGTCTTCCTAAATCAAGGTCCCTTCGGTCACTCAGGCCTTGTATCGCTATTTCGCCGACTCTCTTTTTGTCGTCAGCAAGCTGAATTTAAAATTGCCTCACGGTTTATTGACGCTTGTCGAATCACTTCTATACTTGCATCGGGACGATGTATGTTATCACTCAGGTGACGACGCCAGGCCTTTGCGCCAGGCTGGCCGTGGAATAAGCCGATAACGTGTTTCGATAAATGGCTAAGCCGGCAGCCGTTTTTGACTTGTTGTTCACAATAATCGAGATAATGATCGAGTACTTGCTGTCTGCTGCGCGGGTCGCCTGACTCCCCAAAAAAGCGCTGGTCGATTGAGGACAATAAGTATGGGTTGGCATAGGCTTCGCGCCCCATCATCACACCATCCACGTGTTGCAGATGGAACTCCACTTGATCCAGCGATTTCACTCCTCCGTTGATAACTATACAAAGGTGCGGGTACGTCTTTTTCAATTTGTAAACCTGCGTGTAATTCAGCGGCGGTACTTCCCTGTTTTGCTTGGGGCTCAAGCCATGTAACCAGGCTTTTCGCGCATGCACGATAAACGTTTCACAACCAGCACTAGCCACGTGTTCGATAAATGCACACAAGTGTTCGAACGAATCCTGGTGGTCGATACCGATACGGGTTTTTACCGTGACGGGGATCTGCACAACGGCGCGCATGGCCGCGACACATTCGGCAACGGTATGAGGCTCTACCATAAGACATGCGCCGAATCTCCCGGCTTGAACCCGGTCACTCGGGCATCCCACGTTTATATTGACTTCGTCGTAGCCCTCTGCCTCCGCGTAGCGCGCGCATATCGCCATCTGCGTCGGATCGCTGCCGCCTAGCTGCACAGCCACCGGGTGTTCGTTGTCATCAAATCCAAGCAAGCGGTTTCGGTCGCCATTGATCAAGGCCTGCGTCGTCAACATTTCCGTGTATAACAAGGCATGTTTGGAAACCAAGCGCAGCAAAAAGCGGTCGTGTCGATCGGTACATTCCATCATTGGAGCAACACAAAACTTCCAGCTATGGTTTGATGTTTGAGACTTTTGGGTTGGCATGATCAGGTTTGTCAGGGCAGTAGCGTGTTTAATCTTTTACGCACGTGATTCATATCAAAGCCATCCGCATATCTTCCTTTTTCTTGTCCCGTTTGGTCATAAAGGATGACAGCTGGCAGGTCAAAAACACCTTGCGCCTCAGATGCTTGTCCGGAATGATCCGTCAGTAAGGTCATGTTAGGTACCAGGCTTTTTGTCCTGAGATAGTTTTGTACAGTTTGCTCCGTCTCTCCATAGTTCACGTGGACTACTATCAAACGGGGTCGACCGTATTCCGTTTGCAGCTTTTGCATTTCGAGCACGAGTGGCCAACATTTTGCGCACCAACTTGACCAATAGTTCACTAATACCAATTTATTACTAAAGCTGGATAAATAGATGGAGTCTCCGGCGGAAGTTTCGCCCAATACAACCCGACCCTGGAGATCAGAACCCAGCACCTCAACTTCCCCAATCTCGGGCTGGTCCATAGCATAGGCCTGAGCCACCGGGCTTTTATCTACGACCGGTGCCCCTTGTGCTGGTTCAGAAGGGTCCGGCGTGGTGGTGCACGAAACAAGCACGGTGCCGATGGTTGCACAGAGAAACCAAAATAAAGAAGAGTTGTGGTATGTCATCTGGTTAGCCTTTCGTAAACGCTATGTTCTCTTGACGAGGTACGAAGGCGCAAGTGCACGCGGCGCTCTCGCTGCGATGCAACTGGATTCTTACCTTACGCAGGGACTAGATCTGGATTCTCGCTTCCCCTCGGATCAAGTCCGGGTCTTCACAGGAATGACGTCCCAGAGTGTAAAATGTTATTTCAGAAAAACTGCTCTAAGCACTGTCATTGCGCTGTTTGGCATAACTGCCCGGTGCATCTTCGATCGCAGGGAAGTCGTCGTGGTCACCCGGAAGTCGTGCCTGCACAGGCTCTGATGAAATCCCCTCTACCCAATCGTGCCAATCCGGCCACCATGAACCAGGCAGTTGAGTGGCGTGATTCAGCCAGATGTCGGGTTCTTCATGCAATTCTTGGGGATTGACATAGTAATGGTACTTGTTCTTTTGTGGTGAATTTATGACACCCGCGATATGGCCTGACCCTCCCAAAACAAAACGCACTGGCCCGGAAAACAAATGGGCACCTTGGTAGGTGGACCTCCACGGCGCGATATGATCTTCGAATGTTGACAAAAAATAGACCGGTATTTCCACGCGGCCAATATCCAATGATTCACCCGCCAGCTCCAATCCTCCCGGTTGGCACAATAGATTTTTCAAGTACATGTTGCGGAGGTAGTAACTGTGCATTGCCTCCGGCATACGGGTCGAATCGGCGTTCCAATGCAGTAAGTCAAACGCGGGGGCATCCTTACCCAGCAGATAGTTGTTGATAAAGGCGCTCCAGATGAGATCATTCGCCCGCAACATGCTGAAAGCCGATGCCATTGCATCGCCTTCCAAATAACCGTTTTGACCCATCCGTGCTTCCAGCTTCTTTATCTGTCGCTCATCGATAAAAGCGCTGATCTCGCCCGGGTCGCTGAAATCGATTAACGTAGTGAGAAAAGTGGCCGTCCGTATCCGATGGTCATCAACCGCGGCCATGTGGGCTAAGGTCGCAGCCAACAGCGTGCCTCCTATACAATAGCCCAGCGCATTGATGTGGGTTTCTCCAGTGGATTGCTCGATCGCGTCCAACGCAGCATAGACTCCATCCACCATATAATGCTCAAACTCCGTTTCCGCGTGGCTTTCGTCTGGATTGATCCAGGAAATAACAAACACCGTGTGGCCCTGATCGACACACCAGCCAAGGAAGGAATTTTCCGGGCGCAAATCCAGTATGTAGTATTTATTAATCCAAGGTGGAACGACGAGCAGTGGTTCTTTTAGCACGTGGTCGGTGCTGGGATGGTATTGAATCAGTTGGATATACTCGTTCTGGAAAATTACTTTGCCGGGCGTAGTCGCGATATTCTCACCCAATTCAAAAGCCTCTGGGTCCGATAACGACACCTTAAATTGCTTTCCACTTTGCTCCCAATCCCGCACGAAGTTCTTATAGCCGTTGAGCAGGCTCATTCCATTCGTTCGCAGTGCCTCTTTAATCACCTGCGGATTGCTGAGAATAAAATTTGTCGGCGCAATCGAGTTAATCCATTGCTGGATAAAGAATCTGAGCTTGTCCAACTCTTTGTCATCCAGAGGTATCTCACTATTCAAGCATTCTTCTATAAACTCGGCGAACAGTAGGTAAGATTGCTTGATGAAATC
Organism: Arenicellales bacterium; assembly: GCA_030066885.1. Taxonomy (GTDB): domain Bacteria; phylum Pseudomonadota; class Gammaproteobacteria; order Arenicellales; family JAANXG01; genus JAHEKE01. The sequence goes on from JASJAT010000033.1 coordinate 19,446, forward strand.
AAAGTAAAGTATCTCGGTCCAATTCGGATCGTGAAAGCGTCTATCGTCTGCATTTGGCTCGACTACGGGTTCCGGATTTATCCCGTGCAGCCGCTGCCAAGTGCTATAGAACAAACGCACGTTCTTTTGCCAATATTCGTTAGCTGCTCCGGCGAGGTGCATCGGTTCCTTGGAGAAATGGCTGATCCACTCCGAATAAGGACGCGCCAAGTCAAAGGGGTCATGACCGTGCAGGGAGATATCCTCTATTTGATGCGAGATCGCGTCTAAAGTCAGTTTGTGTGTCTTCAGCGTGAGTGACCACCAGTCATACAGCCACGTCGGGCCCTGGTTTTCGGCAGTTGAGGTCTCTTCGGTCATAGATGAACCTAGAATTGTTGCACTGCAGCATGATAAGTCAGTAGCACTTATGAGGCAAGGGGAACTAAGTTGAAAGTACAAAGTTGAAAGTAAAAGCGGATAACTAAAACCCAAAACAACCTTTTGAAAGATAGTTTTGTACCCGACTTTAAATCAGCGTCGGGGTGGGCTCGGTACTGGATGTGTCCCATACAAAGCGGAATGAGATTCCCGTTTGGCCTGTCGTCGGGGATTGACTTTCCCTCGTACTCTATTCGCGACGATCGCCTTGTACAGTAACGGTAACGGTGCGGGTATGGGAACCGTGGCGATGTTCCCATAGATAAATACCCTGCCATGTCCCAAGCGCCAACGCAGCATGGGTGACGGGTATGGTTAACGCGGTTTGTGTGAGTATGCTCCGAACATGAGCTGACATATCATCCGGACCCTCTTGCGTATGTTTGAACAAGGGATCGCCATCCGGTACAGCCCTCGACATATACGCTTCCAAATCGGTACGCACCGAAGGATCCGCATTTTCACATATGATTAAGGATGCACTGGTGTGGTGGATGAATATATGTGCTAGACCGTGGTCGATACCGGATTTAGCGACTTCATTTTGGATGTCAGCAGTAATGTCGTAGGTACCGCGTCCTGAGTTTGGCAGGGTAATCTTGGTCTGGGCCCACATTGCGTGCCTATCTTAACTACTGCGAATGGGATCGCCAATAGCTAAGCAAGCACTCTAAACACACAATAATCATCTCCCCTGGAGCGGCAGGCATGCTCTTCCACTTTTACTTTGGGTAAGGTGGGGGATACGTTAAGCATGCCTTGAATAAGACCGGCCATGAAATCACATCGACTTGATGCAGTGCCAAACACTAAATCTTTGGTATCAACCTGGCGCCGCGTGAAAATGGAAATACTGGTTCGGACCTCTGTCCCCATCGCTTCAGCGTCAGAGATTGGAAGCAGGGCGGGTACAACTGCGTTTTGCAGTGCTTCGTGTATGTTCCCAGCACTTTGGAGCGCTTGATCGTTTGCCAAGATCTTTGCACCAACTCGCTCACCCAACTCCCTCATGTACACGGCCCGCATGCTTCCCTTTTCCAAGGTGGATTCATACTCTTCGACAATGAACAGTATTCGCGGGAAGGCGGAAACAATATCTTGCACCAGCCCATCGATCCGACCGTCCTCTGTTGGCCTCGGCGACTGTGCGCGAAATGTTATCTTTCCATCCGTCGGCCCCACACTGACAACCTGCTTCACCCCCTTCACATCGCCCAGCCGCTCGGTCAATTCCCGGGCACTAAACGGGCCATCAACAATGACGATTAATCGAGACAGTCCATTCCCAGTCGATTGAATCTGATGCTTATCCAAGCTGAGACCATAACGACGCAGCGCGGCTACCACCCTTGCCAACGACCCTGGTTGATTGTCGATATTGAGCACAATCTGTGCTGCCATTCTTACCCGCCCTTCATTACTAAGCTAGTTAACTTCAGTATCTTAGCTAATTCTAGTTGTGAATCCGGGTGCTTGCATTGAAAAAGCCGGCCTGGGTCCTATTCACGTTTGAAGAGTCACAATTGATCGGCATCACCAGTCGATATAGCTATAATAAACGGCAACAACGCAGGACTCTTGTTCTCTCCTAAAACGACTTCGATGCCATGACTGACGCGGAAAAGAAAGTTCCGACGAATTTTATTCGGCAGATCATAGACCAGGACTTAGCCAACAATAAGAACGAAGGCAAAGTCGTAACCCGCTTTCCGCCCGAGCCCAATGGGTATTTGCACATTGGCCATGCAAAGGCCATCTGCCTCAATTTTGGCATAGCCGAGGACTATGGAGGCGGCTGTAATCTCAGATTCGATGACACGAATCCGGAAAAAGAGGAAGTAGAATACGCCGAATCCATAAAAAAAGATGTCGAGTGGCTGGGTTACCAATGGCGTAACCTGTGTTATGCGTCCGACTATTTCGAGCAGCTCTATCAATACGCCGTCGATCTAATCAAGTGCGGAAAGGCGTACGTTGACAGCCAATCGGCCGACCAGATTCGTGCGACCCGAGGGACTCTGACACAACCTGGCACAGATAGCCCCTATCGTAACCGGTCAGTCGAGGAAAATCTGGAGCTGTTTAGACGCATGCGGGCCGGTGAATTTAAAGACGGCGAGTATGTCCTGCGAGCGAAAATCGATATGGCTTCACCCAACATCAACATGCGTGATCCAACTATTTATCGCATCCGTCACGCATCGCATTGGCGCACTGAAGATGACTGGTGCATCTACCCCATGTATGACTATACACAGTGCCTTTCAGACGCCATCGAAGGTGTGACCCACTCGCTATGCACATTGGAGTTTGAAGACCATCGACCTTTATACGATTGGGTATTAGACCAACTCGATGTACCCTGCCATCCACAGCAGATTGAATTTGGCCGGCTTAACCTGGACTACACTGTAATGAGTAAACGGCTGCTCACCCGGCTAGTCAATGAAAAACATGTCAGCGGTTGGGACGACCCAAGACTGCCGACGATTTCCGGGCTACGCCGAAGAGGCTATACGCCCAATGCTATCAGAGACTTCTGCAACCGAATCGGTGTGACTAAGAGCGACGGTATTGTAGAAATGGGCGTACTGGAAAACAGCATTCGCGAGGACCTGGATAACAGTGCCCAACGTACCATGGCGGTACTGCGGCCGATCAAGGTCGTCGTCGAAAACTACCCCGATGATCATACGGAAATGGTAACGGCTCAGAATCATCCCAAGCGTCCTGAACTGGGCACGCGAGAGATCCCATTTTCGAAATCGATTTATATAGAAAGGGAAGATTTCATGGAAGACCCACCCAAGAAATACTTTCGCTTGAGTCCAGGTACTGAAGTAAGGTTGCGCTACGCCTACTACATCACTTGCTCGGAAGTTGTCAAAGACAGCGATGGTGAAATTGTTGAAATACGATGCACCTACGATCCCAATTCCCGTGGCGGTACATCATCTGACGGGCGCAAGGTACGTGGCACGATTCACTGGGTATCCGCAACGCACGCTATAGACGCTGAGGTGCGTCTGTATGATCGCCTATTCACCATACCGAATCCCAACCCCAGTGACTTTACTGCCCAGCTCAACCCCCACTCCCTTGACGTTCTTCACAACTGCAAGTTGGAACCCAGTCTGAAACAAGCCAATCCTGACCAAAGATACCAGTTCGAGCGCTTGGGTTATTTCTATTTGGATCGAGATTCAGGAAGCGATCGGCTGGTCTTTAACCGAACCGTCACATTGAGAGACTCCTGGTCAAAAAAGGCATAAAGTCGGCCTCCTTGGTGCAACATACGGGCTAGAGCATGGAACAAAAATGATGTACGCCTGTCTGTAGTCACCGAGACCACCCTACAGTAAAAACCAGGCCAACCTTATTACCACATTACATGACTCGATCTTTCGCAAATCTTTGCAAGGCCTTTATTTTCACCGTGTTGTTTGTGCTTACAACAGGAGCAGCACGGGCAGATGAATACATGTTTGACAAGTTGCATACGCAAATCTTGTTCTTTGTGGATCACTTCGGTTTTTCCAAATCTGAGGGCGAATTCCTGGATTTTGAGGGTACATTTACCTTCGACAAACGGAATTTCGAAAAGTCAGAAGTAGAGCTGACAATATTCACGGACAGTATCGATATGGACGACGAGAAATGGAACGAAAAAATGAAGGGGAAACGATATTTCAACACAACAAAATATCCAACTATTCAGTTTACAAGTACCTCGGTTGAAACCGTAGACGAGAGGAATGCAGCGATACACGGTAACCTGACTCTGCTGGATACCACTTTACCCGTTACTGTTTACATGCGATTCAACAAGGCTGGAGTGAATCTGGCCTCTGGGCTGAGGACCGCGGGATTCTCCGGGCATGCCCGATTGAGGCGATCCGACTTCGGTATGAAGTCACACCTCAAATACATCGGTGATGAGGTAGAGATCCGCTTGGAAGTGGAGGGCTTTATAGAGAAAAAAAGAAAAAATGATCTTTAATACCGAACAGAGCTGGGGCGCCGTTGCAAAAGCCCTGCATTGGATCATGGCAATACTGATTCTGACCATGTTTGTATTGGGATGGGTTGCAGTCACCTACCCTTTGTCGCCAACCAAACTGGACTTATTCATTTGGCACAAATCGATCGGTCTGTCCTTGCTGGGTCTTGTGTGTGTACGGGTGATTTGGCGCATGGTCAATACCACCCCTACACCACCTGCAGTAGTCTCACCGCTTGAGCACACATTGGCACGCCTTGGACATGCCACCTTGTACTTGTTGATGATACTGATGCCGTTGAGTGGTTATGTGATAAATTCGACTGCGGGTTTTGGATTTCGATTTTTCGGTTGGGTGCGCGTCCCCAACCTCATCCCCGCTAACAAAGCCTGGCAAGATATCGCGGAGACCGTGCACTTCGTCTTATTTATCGTCTTCGTGGCAGTGATCGTGATTCATATTGCCGCTGCCCTGAGACATCACTTTGTGCGGAACAACAATGTGTTAACCAGAATGTTACCTTCTTCGTCCATACCCCATGAAAAATAACTCTCACCCGTCTCGTTTCCGTGCATGTAAAGATGCATTCAAATCGCGGCGAGGGTCCGCTTCTACTGGATTCCCGCTTGCACTCTGTGGACGAAGCGTGAAATAGAACACCAGAATGTTGCATGCGACTCTTCTTGGACTCCTAACCGGATTGTTAGCTTGCCAGAGTTTATGGGCACGAGACTGGCGAGTGAATTACGGTAATAGCAAGGTCGGTTTCGTCGCAACCTATGACGAAGTTCCATTTGAAGGCCGTTTCGAGGACTTTGAAGCTGCCATCCGCTTCGACCCGTCAACACTGGATCAAGCGTCGTTCAAAGTGAACGTCACTATAACATCGGTGAACACGGACAGCCCCGACCGCGACGAAGGGATGTTAGAACAAGACTTCTTCGACGCATCTCAATATCCAAGCGCAACTTTCACGTCTACTGCGTTTGCAAAGTCCACCAATGGGGATGGTTACGACGTCACCGGCGATCTAGCAATCAAAGGTATTTCCAAACCCATCTCGCTTAATTTCAACTGGGAAGTATCGGATAACGCCGCGCGCCTGCACGGGCAAGGATCCGTCAAACGTACCGATTTCAAAGTCGGAACGGGCGATTGGGAGGAAGATGACACTATCGGCTTTGATGTACAGATCGTGTTCGATCTGGGCCTGCAGGAATAGACCACAGAGCCCTATCCAGTTCAAAGTAAAAAGTTTAAAGATAAAAGTAAAATACCAAACTAGAAACTTTGAACCTTCTTTTAACTTGCCACATTGCCACGGCCGCTCACGCGGCCTCGCGAGACCAGAATGGGGTAATGCCGCGGCGCTTCGCGCCTCTTGATGAACTTGACCATCAACCGGATTAGTTCTTCCCCGTTACCACCGCGCAGCAGTGTGAACTGCTCGCAACGACTCTAATTTAAGAACTCCCCGACATCAATAACGGTGCAGCTGCTGGATCAATTGATCCTGGTGGTCTCGCTGAATGGTTTCCCATTCAAGCTTCATCCAGGGCGAATAGGCGCTTACGTTCTGGGACAGCTCATAATCGACTTGGGCTGGGGCCAAGAATCGCCAATCTGCCACTTCGTTGGGATTCGCCCTGACCGGGTCCTTACTCGTTCCGATATACACCCAGCACAGCTCATGCTCCGAACCGACATTGTTGTATTGGGCCTGGTAAATGAACTTGTATAAGAATACAAGCTCGCTACGCATGCCCAATTCCTGGTGCAGACGTCGGACCACAGCATCCTCCATGACTTCGCCATGACGAGGATGGCTGCAACAACTGTTCGACCAATAAAGGGGCCACAATCTCTTTTGTGCACTCCTTTTTTGGACTAGAAGCTCCCCTTGTTCATTGAATATGAACAACGAAAAGGCCCGGTGTAGGAGTCCGTCACCGTCATGACACTTTTCTTTATTGAGATGTCCGACTTCAACGTCATTGCGGTCAACTAGAATCAGCTCTTCCGAGTCAAAAGAAACGATTTCACTGTTGCCCGCTTCCTGCGCCAGATTATTCAATGGCCACCTCCATTGCTTGATATCCGGAAGCCTCAAGAGCACTGGCCACTTCGTTCGCACTGTCCGGGCACAGTGCAATGATAGATCCTCCTCCTCCACCACCGGTCAATTTGGCCCCCAGCGCACCGTTCCGCCTTGCCAATTGAATCATTTCCTCAATTTCCCAACTGGATACCTGCAGGGAGTTTAGCTGACCCTGACAAACGTTCATCAGATCACCTAAGTGCTCCATATCGTTTTCATGGATGGCTTTAACTCCCTCCAGAACAAGCCGGTCTATTCCATCGAAGATCTGCTCGTACAGCTTGTTGTTCCGTTTCCACGCCTTACGCACACCAGCAACCATTTTTGCAGTCAGGCTCTCGATGCCACTCATGCCTATCACGATCTTTATAGGTACCTTCGGCTTTATGGCCTCAACCAACGGCGGTTCGCCTCGACGATACAGCAGCATGCTGCCAAAGGTTGCCAGTGTATTGTCGACACCGGATGGGGTGCCGTGGGCAACTTTCTCACACTCAAAAGCCAAGCCGTTTACCTCCTCATCCGACAGGTTCAACCTGAAATGCTGATCCATGGCTCTGATAATAGAGACGGCAACCGCGGCCGAGCCGCCCAGCCCCATAGCTCTCGGCACATTGGCGAACACAGTGATACGCATCGCCCGAGTCGTTAAATCTAACTTCTCCAAAATGGTTGCCAGCGGTTGGTCGAAAGACTGAGGATCTTTTGCCTCCGGGTGCAAGGACTGCTCCACTCCCCAGCGCGGAATCATCAACTCAATACCCGAGTCGATGTCCTCGATCTGGGCTTGTATGGCCAGCGGGACTGGAGCCGCAATAGCGTGGCGCCCGTATACGACGGCGTGCTCTCCCAGCAAGATGATCTTGCCATGCCCGGCCGCCAAAGATTGAGTTTTATTTCGCCTAGCGCTCTTTTTCGAAACCGATTGACCTTGCACCTCCGCAATAATTTCACGCGCCCTCCAGACCTTGATCTGACCGCTTTCAATCAAACGCTCTACAACCGCGTCGAATATTTCGGCGGTAGCACCCGCTGCAGTGGCGACACTTCGTGCGTGTAACGTCATATGACCGTGTTGGATACCCTCCGTCGCTAAGGCACGCAGCGCCGCGAAATTCTGCGCGAGTCCTACGGCCCCCATAACTTCCGCCAGTTCACGCGCTGACTCAGTGTTGACTATGCGGTGGTTCAGAGCCACCGTGGGATTGGATTGAAGGGGACCGCCAACCGTACCTACTTTTAGAGGTATTTCCATCCATCCTACTAAGTCACCATCGTCATTCTTCGTCCAACGGCTGAGAGACGAATAGTGGCCACCCCGTGCGGCGTGGGCATGCGCAGCAGCTTCGATAGCGCGCCAATCGTTGCCGGTGGCAAGTGCCACTGCATCGATACCGTTCATGATGCCTTTGTTGTGGGTTGCGGCGCGGTAAGGGTCAACCACCGCAAACTCCGCCGCGATGATTATTCCATCCCTTACCTGCTCCCCGCTAAATCCCTTGCCAGCCAGATTAGCCGACGGGATAACACATTCAGCCCGGACCAGAGCTCGATCTGTCAGGTTGGATAATATTCGCAGAAAGACCTTGCCCCCGGTGATTGTTTCAACCAGCGCCGCCACGCCTTCACACATGGTATTCACCAAGTTGGCGCCCATGGCATCGCATGTATCAACCAACAAATGTACAACCAACATGTCGTCACCGCCGGACGGTGTTGGATGGGTGTGGACCTCGATGTCTTTCGCACCGCCCCCGCGGGCTACCATCTTGGGATGCAGGCTGTTTGCAAGATTCAGAATTTCTTGTTTACGCTGTTGCAGGTCGGCCCGGGCTTTGGCCATATGCTTAACACCGACGACTTGTACCTGACCGATTAAGATGGGTTCTGTACTGGATGTCGAAAATCCCCCGTTTTTACGAACCATCTTGGCCGCAGCACTCAACGCGGCCACTATGGACGGCTCTTCGACGACCAGGGGTACGACGTACTCTTTTCCGTTTATGAGAAAGTTCAAGCCTAAACCGACTGGGAGCCCCATTACGCCGATCACGTTTTCGATCATCTTATCGGCGGTTTTCACCTTAAGAGTGTGGTCACCGCGGACTAGGGCCAGGTAGTCGTTTTCGTCTATCAACCCGCGATCGTGCACCACTTGGACTCTCTGCGGCACACTAAGTTTGTAAAAATCTGGAATGCGCGACAACTTCGATAACATTCACTGGCTCCTTATTGTCTGTACCCCTTCCGGGATAAGAGAAATATCGATGATTTGATAATCTGAGTTCTTGACTAACTCTGCGAATTTTTTCGTGTTTTCGGATTCGACACCCATAGCGACTCCCAGATCGCCACCTCCGGCGCCGCAGGGTTTATAAACTAATCTTGCCTTCTTTGCCATATCTAAAAGGTCCTGATGCGCTGGGTTGAATATTTCCAGCCCCGATTGCACACCTAGTTCGGCCACAGCAGTGGAAAATCGATCGGTCGCCGTAAGAAAGGCAGCAGTATTCCCCTGCCTGATGGCTTCAATCGCACCCGACGAAATTGAACCCAGCTCATCCATGCACCTAGTGTAGTTTACACTGTGGTTTTCTCGCCATGATCGTAGTCGCTGCAGTAGCTGGTGGGTGGATGCGGATTGTCCCGACCAGACAAATACAAATTTTAAACCAGAAGGTAAGCGTAGGTGGTCCGCGCAGGGACGTTTGTTTATCCATCGGTACTCAATCAGGCCACCGTGGAGACTCGCAGCAACGTCTACACCACTCCCCTGGTCTCCCTGAAATCGACGGTGCGCTTTAATCAAAGCCGGCATCCATCGATCAAGTGACCACCTGGCTTGACCCGTATACTCCACAAAAGCCTCTGCAAGCGCAACGGTCAATGCTGCGCTGGAGCCCAGCCCCAACTTAACCCACCTACCCCTTGGACCAAGAAGATGAAGCGCGGTACTGTCCAGCTCGATGTCAAAGCGTTGTTGGGTTTGAAAACGAACGGCGCCTTCTTCCGATAAGCTGCCCACTACCGATTGAAGTAGATTGAAAAATCGATGCCCGTTCTCGTTTTCATCTTGCAGCCATCGAACGTGTCCGTTTTCCGCCACATTAAAGCGAACTGCATACGGGCTGAGAGTGGGCGCACAAACAGTGCAATCTCCTGTGGATTTTCCCTTAATCCGTACTCGCACTTGACGATCCACTGCCATCGCCAGCGCAGCGCCGCCTTGCAGTACCGAATATTCTCCGAGTAGAACCACCTTTCCCGGAGCGGTGGTTGAGACAAGCATCGAACTCAACCGACAGTTGTTTTAGTCTGCAGTTGCGTTAAGAACTTGGGCAGCATGCTTGCCGCCGGGCCGTATATTTTTTCTTTGAAGCTAGATTCAATCGCCGACGGTTCAAGGTTTATTTCAACACTATGGCTGTTCCACATATTTGCGATATCCACAAAACCCGCTGCCGGATATACGTTACCTGATGTACCAACGGAAATGAATAGATCGCACTTCTCGAGTGCCTGATGAATGTGATCCATTTCTAGTGGCATTTCACCAAACCAAACGACATGAGGGCGCAAGGTTCCTTGTTTACCACATCGCTCACACCCATCACTGGTATTGATATCTTCATAGACAAAGGTTACTTGAAGACATTGCTGACAACGCTTTTTCAACAGCTCTCCATGCATATGAACGATATTTTCACTACCGGCCTGTTCGTGCAGGTTGTCGATATTTTGTGTAACCACCAGAAATTCACCGTCGAAAGCACTCTCGAATGCCGCCAAAGCTAGATGTGCCGAGTTAGGCTTAATGTTGGCCGACAGTAATTTCTGTCGGCGACTGTTGTAGAAGCGATGTACCAGCTGGGGATCTCGAGCAAAGGCTTGCGGTGACGCGACATCCTCGACCCGGTAATGCTCCCATACCCCGCCGGCACCACGAAATGTGGGTAGGCCCGACTCCGCAGAGATACCGGCACCAGTCAAGACTACAATCGACTCGATTTCTCTCATTTACGTGGGATCAAGCACCTAAACCAGAGATAGTTTATCGTGGCGAAAGCAGCCACTCCTATTGTTATCCATAAAATATCTCGCCAAGACGCCAAACTCGCAGAGATCCGACGTTGGCGATGGGACGAATATACTAATTCTTTCTTGGCGGGCTTTGCGCCTCTGCGAGAGAATAAAAGCTAAAAATGGCGATTGGCTGTTGAGGTATGCCACGATTATCGCGGCGAGGGCGCCGCTCCTACAGTCTTTTATTAGAACCCCACAGCTTGGCCATCCTTACGATGGTCGGAAGCTGCACAATAGACTCCGTTGTCCAAGCGATAGATCAGTTGCGCGCCACCAAAAGCGAACTGAGGCTCGCCGGTTGAAATAATGTGTCCCCGTTTCTCAACCAGATCGGCGATCACCGCATCGCTAAATCCCTGTTCAAACACAACGCCTCCTCCTTCATGTTCAATATACCAGCGTGGCGCGTCGGACGCTGCTTGTGGATTCTGACCGTAGGTAAAAATACGGGTAATCATTTGTACATGCCCCTGTGCCTGCATGTGCGCACCCATTACACCAAAGCTCATCAACGGAGCACCGTCGCGCAAAATGAATCCGGGGATGATGGTATGAAACGGTCGCTTCCCACCATCCACAACGTTCGGATGGTTTGCATCAACACTGAATCCTGCAGCACGGTTTTGCAAGCTGATACCTGTGCCCGGGACTACGATCCCTGACCCGAATCCCCAAAAGTTGGATTGGATAAATGACACCATCATACCGCTTTCATCCGCTGTCGTCAGATAAACGGTGCCGCCCCCGCTGGGTAAATCTCCAACCTCATTGGCACGATCCAGCTTTATTTCTGCCGCGTATCTTTTCAGCTCATTTTCATCGAGGAGCTGATCCACACTCACGCGCATATGGTCTGGGTCGGTAACTTGTGCTTGAGCAATATGCAACCCTATCTTGGTTGCTTCTATCTGCAAATGAACGCTATCGGCACTGTCGAGTGGATAGTCCCCAAGCTTTGCATGCCTGAGAATGCCCAGCGCGATCAGTGCGGCAATCCCCTGTCCGTTTGGCGGAATTTCTAAAGCCGTCACATCTTGATATTCCATACCAATCGGCGTGACCCACTCCGATTTATGCTCAGCCAGATCGGCCCGAGACAACTCACAACCGTTGTTCGAAAAGTACTCGACCATCCTTTCGGCCAGTTCACCTTGATAAAATGCCTTACCATCCGAAGACGCAATTTTTCGCAGTGTGTCGGCCTGCTCCGGATGGTTAAAAAGTTCTCCAACTCGAGGGGCGCGGCCGTTGCAGGAAAAAGCCTCCCGAAAACCATCGAATTCTGCATACGTGTCGGTTGCTTTCGCCCAACTATTCTGAACAGTGGGACTGACGACAAAGCCTTGTTCAGCATAATTCAACGCGGGTTCGAACAGATCCGTAAAAGCCAGTTGACCAAAACGGTTAGAAAGCGTGATCCACGCGTCGACCGCACCCGGCACTGTGATAGAGCGCCACCCGATGGTGATGGGCTCCTTACCGACAAATTTTTCAGGTGACCAACTGGCAGGAGAACGACCGGATCCGTTTAGTCCATGCATCTCCTTGCCGTCCCACAACAGAGCAAAAACATCAGAACCTATGCCATTGCTGCAAGGTTCAACTACGGTCAAGGCAATCGCTGAAGCCAAAGCCGCGTCAACGGCATTGCCTCCATTGCGCAACATCAGTAGTCCCGCTTGCGCCGCAAGGGGATGCGATGTCGCCACCACATTACGCGCAAACACGGGGACACGCCGCGAGCGATAGGGAAACTCCCAATCTAACTGCATCAGTAGTCTGGTACCGGTTAATTCTTATTGATCAAGAAATTGGAGATTAGTGCGGATTCCATAGGTTTGGCAAGCCGATAGCCTTGTAACAGGTCACAACCAAGCTCGGTGGCAACTCGTCCGCCTTCCTCTGTCTCCACCCCTTCGGCAATGACCTGCAACTTGAAACTATGACCAAGCTTGCACACTGCATCCACGATCATCGTGTCGTCACTTTTCTCCTTTAAATTCTTGATGAATCCAGCGTCAATTTTTAGGTAACTGACTGGGAGCTCTCGAATATATTTTAACGAGGAATATCCGCTCCCAAAATCGTCAATTGCCAGTTTCACGCCTAACTTGGATAGCCTGTCCAAAACAAAGCGGGTGCTATCCAGGTTGCGCATGATTGATGTTTCCGTCACCTCCAGAATCAAACGTGAGGGGCTAATCTTCCAGGTTGATAAGGCACGTCTAACGAGATCGGGAAACGCGACCTCCTCCAGATTTAGCGTCGATACATTCACTGAAATAAAGCAGTCCGTAAAATCGCTGCATTCACGTAACGCCGTATTAAGCACCAATTGCGTAAACTTACCCATGAGTCCGGTTTGTTCGATGATGGGAATAAATTCTTCGGGTGACACGGTATCACCGGCGTCTCGAATCCATCGAGCCAAACCTTCTACGCCAACGAAGCTTTTTACACGTGGGTCAAAGATAGGTTGGTACACGAGCTTGATATGCCCAGCATCCAGGGCGACCTTTATCTGTTGGGATAATTGCTGTCGTCTACGATTTTCAACATCCAGCAAAGCATCGTAGACAACGCATTTACCATACTCTCGCTTAGCTTGGTGCAATGCGAAGACCGATTGCCTAATCAACTCCTCCGCATTGGCGGCTGTCTCCGGATAAAGGGCAAGCCCTACATCGATCTCTAGAGTGTGTTCGACACCTTCGATCATAAAAGGCTGTTCGAACAACTGTTGCATTTTGTTGACCGCCAAGAGTGCGTGATCTCGATGGATGACCGGGTTTAGCAGGATCGAAAATTCGTCATCGCCAGTTCTATAGACAACGTCTTTTGACCTCAGGATCCGTTCTATTCGGTCTGCAGCGGCGCACAACACGGCATCACCACCTTGAAATCCAAACATCATGTTTATGCCCGTAAATCCACGGATATCAATGCTGATCAATCCTATCTGTTGACTTACTTCTAACTCGGCCATTGCGGATTGCGTTGATGAAAACAGAGACTCGCGGTTCCGTTCCACGGAGTCATTCAATACTTGTGCTTGATTGGCTGTTGATTGCACTTACGTTGTGTCTGCTTGTGGATAGTCAGACAAAGAATTCACCAGGATCCAAGTCGTAGTCTTTAGAATCAACTATGTTGGCAATCAGTCGAGGGGATTGTTCCGGTTCAAGATATTGTGCCGACAAATCCACCGTCTCCGGTTCGCTGAGGCGTTGGCCGTCGGGATCGATCAGTATCATAACCTTTGGTTTGAGCTGTTGGACCTGGTTACGCCGAACAACGATTCCAACTTCCTTGGTATTCAACAGAACAAAGCTGCCTATAGGAAATACGCCAATGCATTGGATGAACTGTTCTACAATGCCACCGGGAAAAGCGCCGTCCCGCTCGCCGTACAACTCCATCAGTACCTCAAAAGAGGTTTTAGGTTTTCGATAGGGCCGGGGCGATATACCTGCTTGGTAACAGTCAACAATACCGCTAATAGTAGCCAGTAAGGGAATATCATCACCGAATAATCCTTGGGGGTAACCGGAGCCATCGAACCTTTCGTGGTGCATCCTAACTGTTTGGATGACCTGGTGAGAAAAACCCTTGGCCTTTTCCAGCATCTGAACCGAGGCGGTTACATGCTCTTTCAATGCCTCCCGTTCGGCTAGGTCCAACCGGTCCAGCTTGTGTAATAAATTATCTGGCAAGGACATTTTCCCAATGTCTTGTAGCAGAGTCGCTGTGCCTAAAGCCTCTAGATGTTCTATAGACAGACCTAGAAAACGTCCTACAGTCAAAGCTAATACTGCGACGGAGATAGCGTGGACATATGTGGCTGTGTCTCTTTGTTTCAAGCCAACTAACCAAGACACCGCCTCCGGATTTCTTAGCACGCTCTCAACCAAACCGCTTACAGCGTTTTTTACCTCTTCGGCATCGATCTCACGCTCTTTCTCCAGATCATTAATGATTTTGGTATAAACCTGGCCGGTGTCTGCCAGTATCTGTTTAGCGGTGGGAACCTCTTGCTCGAAGGAAGTCTTCTCCTTGTATACCTCCTTTGGTAGTGATGTTGCCGGTAGAGAAACGAATACTTCCGTTATGTCCTTTAACTGCACTCCATCGGCCAGATATCGTTTCGCTTCCTTACCCCTATTCGGGTCGATCCGAACATATCTACATATTTTTTGAATCCGTTCGACTTCCTCCTCCTTCTGAATCGTGAATCCTTGAAATTCAAATGGCGGGGCAAATGGAGCCTGCAACCAAGGTCGATCCAGTTCGGCAATATACATCCCGACTTCTAAATCCCGACTAGCGACTTTTCGTTTCACTCTATACTCTTACCCGCCGACAATGAAGTTGCTAAGAGAAAGGCGATAGCCTACCCGAACAATCGTCTCTCCCAGTATAGACAAAGGGGGTGCAAATGGTTTAACAGCTATGTCTTTTCTTTAAGACGCCAAGCTCGTGTAAGAGGAGCGTCTAGAACTTCTTTCTTTGCGTGCTTAGCGCCTTGGCGAGGGAATACGAAGCAGTCGCCAGCAGATTAGGAGTTCGCCCTGAGCCAACTGTCGAGGCGAGGGCGCCGCCCTAACCAGGTTCCGACAAGCCAAAGAAATGAAAAACTCCCACCAAGACGTATGACGCAGTACTAGCCACTAGCCGCTTCACAAATTGTTAGATCTCAACGACAATTTCAGAAACGGGTTTACGCGCAGTTACCGGCACTTCCGCCGGATAACCATACCAAACCATCCCAACGACGTTTTCCACCTCTGGGTCGGTCCAGATCGCATCGTAAAATCTTGGGTCGCGAGTCACCTCCCCTGTTGTCCACTTGGTGCCTACACCCTTGGACCACAGATACAGGCAGGCCGCGTAAACAGCACAACAACAGGCAGCGTAGTCCTCGCGTGCGCGCAGCTCATCTTGAGATCGCACACAGGTCACCACCAACCATCCGGGAATCGCAGACCAACGTTGTCTTTTAGCTTCGGCTGCTTCTAGGCCTTTGCTTTCGGCGACTAATTCCGCGTTCAATTCGACAATCGTTTTCTTACACTGTTCAGACAGTAAATAGAAACGCCATGGTTCGGACAAGTGATGGTTAGGCACCCATCTGGCCAACTCAATCGCTTTCAAAAT
>JASJAT010000034.1 GCA_030066885.1 Arenicellales bacterium
CTGGGTTCGCTGGTAGGCCATGCCGTAGCGGAGTGCCACCGCAATAACTACCGCACTAACAATGGCAACCCGCACTACTTGGTTTAGGTGGTCCACCGGCCAGCGGGTCACTGTCATCCCTATGTGGTAGAGGGCATAAATCAAGCCCTCGTAAACACCGATAGCGATCAACAATAGCAGCACGAAGGCAATTATTGTGGCACCGGTCAATTCCATCTTTTGCAAAGGCTTGGCAAGGATTTTTAATACCACGATGCTCAGCAGCGCCACGATTTGGGTGAACGCAGTCATCAGCAGAAAGTCACTCCATGCTTCAGCGTTGAATTCACTATTGCGTACTACGGTCAGAACAACAGCGATAATTTGTGCACCTAACAAGAAACGCCAGGTGATCGTTGCGCTTCTGAAGTCAGGAAAGGAAGGTTTCGGGGGTTGGGTATCTTGTTGCATAAAGCTTATTCATGGGCGATCAGACCACCTAATATTAACTCGCATAGATACAGATCGCATTCTGTCAACCTGCGGCATATTGGGTTGGACGGGGACAGTATACTCAAACAAACACAACTCCAAGTGTTTGATTACATGAAATTCTAAGCGTCACCCGTTACTAGCCCCTTGTCCGGCGTTGTCACCCTGTTCTTCTTAAGTATACTGCCCTAAGGCTGGTTATAATCATCACTATAGAACAGAATCAAAAAAAAACCCCCCGAGACCGGGGGGTGAGGTGACCTGATTCGGAAACAGGTGGGGGTGTCTGAGGAAGGTGTCCCGAACCAGGATAATCTAACCAGATCTGGTTAGCATTTGTTTCTTTCAGAAGTCTAGGTCACTACCTGTAGGGGCGCAAGTACCGTAGATAAGCGGGTGGGGGCGGCGGACAAACGGTGTACGCCCCTGAATGGCCCATAATCCCTGCACTTTAGCTTTGCTGAGTTATACTCGATGCTTCCACATAGCGGATGTAACGCATGGTAACGAGCAAGCCTTGGGGAGGACGATTCTCCGAGCCCACAAGCGAACTGGTTGAACAGTTTACTCAGTCCATTGATTGTGACTACCGGTTATATAAGTACGATATTCAGGGATCCATCGCTCACGCACGGATGCTAACCCATGTCGGAATCCTTACCGCACAAGAGTGTGATTCAATAATCAACGGTTTACTGAGTATAGAACAAGATATTGAAAATGGTGTGTTCGAGTGGTCGCATAAGCTGGAAGACGTCCACATGAACATAGAAGCGGAGCTAACCAAAAGGATCGGGGATGCTGGCAAGAAGCTACACACCGGTCGCTCGCGTAACGACCAAGTCGCCACGGACATGCGGCTCTTTTTGCGGGATACCGTCGACGCGTTGGTCGAATTACTGCATGCTCTGCAGACAACGCTACTCGATATCGCTGATCGGGAGGCCGGAACTCTGCTGCCGGGATTAACCCATTTGCAGGTGGCTCAACCCGTGACTCTGGGTCACCACATAATGGCTTGGTTTGAAATGTTGGCAAGAGACAGGAAACGTTTCAGTGAAGCGAGACGCCGCATCAATATCTCGCCTTTGGGCTCCGCGGCACTAGCAGGGACTTCTTTTCCGATCGATCGCTCAATAACCGCAAAGGGCCTGGGTTTTGATGCAGTCAGCGAAAATTCTCTGGACGCCGTGTCGGACCGGGACTTTGCTATTGAGTTTTGCGCTCACGCCGCTTTGCTGGCAGTTCATTTATCGCGTATAGCTGAAGAGCTCATTCTATGGTCATCAGCACAGTACCGGTTTGTTGAAATCGGAGATGCTTTCTGTACGGGGTCTTCCATCATGCCGCAGAAGAAGAACCCGGATGTGGCCGAATTGATACGGGGTAAAAGCGGTAAAGTTATTGGTAATCTTGTCAACATGCTGGTGCTCGTAAAGGCCCAACCGCTGGCTTACAACAGAGACAACCAGGAAGACAAAATCCCCCTATTTAGTACGGTCGAAACAGTGACTGAATGCGTACGAGTACTGAACGCCATGCTGCCTACCATTAAGGTGAACCGATCGGTGATGCGGGACGCAACGGAGGTTGGTTTCTCTACGGCAACCGATTTGGCGGAATATCTGGTTGGTAAAGGGGTGCCTTTCCGAGACGCACATGAGATCGTTGGCAAAACCGTTCGGTTTTGTGTCGACAATCAGTTACGCCTGGATCAGTTGAGTCTAGCCCAACTGCAGGGATTCAGTCCGGTTATAGAGAAGGATGTGACCCCCGTCTTGACTGTAGACGGCTCAATCCGAGCTCGTAACCATGTTGGTGGGACCTCGCCAGAGCAGGTAAAAGCCGCTATTGCCAGAGCGCGAAATCGGCTAGTATCGGAAGACGGAGGGCCGGAATAAGGACATTCTGGTCGACTGAGTCCTTGTGGGAAATCCCGGACTCGACAGGGGATGCGGCAACGTCTCATTTGTTCTACCACGGCGCCTCTGGATTGCGTCACTTTGTTCGCAGTGACGAAGCGACCTTGAAAAATACCCGAGCGATTCGTCTGGTGACGCGGTAATATTGCGGTTTACGACGGACGTAACTGCTTTGAAGCATGTGCACGAGGTTCAGTATGGTTAAGTATTATTGTCAAACGTTGTTGATGGTGGCCGCAATAGGTACGGCAACTACCATCCTCACCGGCTGTGGGCAGAAGGGACCGCTGTACCTGCACAGCGATACGCTCTCAGAGCAAGAGCAGCTGGAAGCGGAGCAGGAACGGCTGCAAGCGATACAACAACAAGCAGAAGAAGAAGTATTGGGGCCCCAACGCCAAGAGGGAGATACCGGGAGTTTAATACCATCACGATCGCCCTAAGGCGAGGCATGCAAGGTCTCCAGCGGACATGGAATTCTTTCAGCGGCGAAATTCAGCACTATATCTTGAGGACGTTGCCCTATCGAAAATTGCGGAGCGAGTGGGCACGCCTTGTTACGTATATTCGCGTGCGCTGATTGAGGCGAACTGGCGTGCCTATGACCACGCCTTTGGTGGCAAGCCTCATTCTATTTGTTACGCCGTCAAAGCCAATTCTAATCTCGCCGTGCTGGGGGTTTTGGCAGATCTGGGTTCGTGGTTTGACATCGTTTCTGTGGGTGAGTTGGAACGGGTATTGATGGCAGGTGGCCGTCCCGAACGGGTCGTCTTTTCAGGGGTGGCAAAAACCCACGATGAATTAGAAAGAGCACTGCAGGTGGGAATTCATTGTTTTGATGTTGAATCGATAGAGGAACTGCAGCGTTTGAGTCAGATAGCGCAGCGTCTTGACAAGGTTGCGGCAATCGCTGTTCGCGTAAATCCTGACGTGGACGCTAAGACCCATCCATACATTGCAACCGGCTTAAAAGAGACAAAATTCGGCGTCGGGTTTAACAGCGCAGTTGAAACCTACCTTACGGCTGCCAATCTCCCGAACATTGAAATAACCGGAATCGCTGCTCACATCGGGTCTCAGATTACGGAAGCGGCACCGTTTATCGAAGCCTTGGAATGCATGCTCACACTTATTCAGCAGCTTGCTACGCAAGGGATCGAAATAAACCACCTGGATATCGGGGGTGGATTGGGCATTCGCTACCAGGATGAAGCACCGCCCAATCCGCAGTCCCTAATAGAGGCAATGGTGAAACGGGTTCATGCAAAAAGGCCCGATCTGACTATATACGTGGAACCCGGCAGGTCTATTGTGGGCAACGCAGGTGCGCTTCTTACCAAAATCGAATATTTAAAATCCAACGATAGTAAGCACTTTGCGGTGGTCGACGCCGGGTTGAACGATATACTACGGCCGGCTTTATATAAAGCTTGGCAAAACATCGTCCCGGCGACGGAAAGGAAGGAGACACAGCCAAGGGAATACGACGTAGTGGGCCCGGTATGCGAGACCAGTGATCTATTGGGATCGAAGCGAAGGCTCGCAGTAGAATCGGGGGATGTCCTGGTGATCATGGACGCGGGGGCATATGGTCATGTTATGAGTTCAAACTATAACTCTAGGCCCCGTCCACCTGAGGTAATGGTAGACGGTGGTCAGTACCACGTAGTACGTAGAAGGGAAACAATCAACCAATTACTGGCCGCCGAATCGGTATTGCCGGCTAACTAATGAATCCACCTCCCCTCAGCCCGCCATTTCGAGGACCTCGAACTCAATTCAGTAGGCGTACTCATCTAGTGACTTAAAAGAATAAAGATGAAAGTTTAAAGAACTGGTTTTTCAATGGTTTGCTTAGGTTTGGTATCTTACTTTTCACTTTCAACTTTGCACTTTCAACTTGTTCACTGGATCGCCTCATGTTGATAACTCGTTATCGTTGGTGGTCTTCCCCCCACGTGCATGCCGACAGAAGTGTTAGGTTTATTTCTTATCTCTGCTTTGTAGGGTTGTGTTGTAAATCTTTGCTTTTTGCAATCCCCAGCCATGCATTCGAGTATGAAGATTTGGTTGCTCTCATTCGGGACAAGGAGCTTACGACTATAGATACGGTTATAGAAAACTTGCCGAAGGAGTACCTGCAGAATTTTACGTTGGCCTTCGGTAGCCGTAGCTTGCATGGGTCTTCATACGAAAACCCTAGGGTGATTCTTTTTGGAAACACGGCCAAATTTATCATTGCATTCAATGGTGACCCCACCCATAGCGAATATCATAGTTTAGAGGCAATGCAGTTTAGAGAGGAAAGTAAGGTATTTGAACTGCGTTCAATTTCATTTGAAAACGGTGTCCGTTTCTCGGGCAAGAATCCGTCTGTTTGTCAGAATTGTCATGGAATCAATCCGAGACCGATTTGGAGTAGCTATGAATATTCGGACATTGAAGACCGCGAGCACTGGCCGGGATTCTATGGGTCGACACACGACGCACCAGTTTTGAACGAAAGAGAGCGCGAGGCTTACATCCGTTTTCGTAAACTCGCTGCTGAACATCGACGCTATCGATTCCTGATATTAGATCACCCTGAAACAGACTGGTATCCATTCGGAACCGGCCCGCATCAACACCGATTTCGACCTAACAACCGACTCGGAAACCTGCTGGCCCGGTTGAATGCAAAAAGGATAGCCAATGACCTAAAGAGCAAGGTTTTTTTTCAAAAGTATCCAAACATCGCCTTGCAATGGCTGTTGCAATGTAACCAGGCCGAACAAGAACACTATTTAAGCTTTATTAAGAGCTTGTACGATCGCGATGTTGAACCTCTATTACATGTCAAACTGGACCAGTTCCGGTCAAAATCCGTCGAACAAGTTGCTTTTGTTTTTGAGAAGCTCTTATCGGGTCTGGATGTGTATACATGGAATCTCAGCCTGAATCCCTCACCGGACGAGCCGCGTTTCTTTACCGGTATCGTTAGCATAGACGATTTAGTTGCTGCTGCCGTATTGAGTGAGCTGGCCGACAACCACTGGTTGCGGCGTTATTACGTCCCGTGGACGCAACGTCAGTTATACAACTCGTTCCAGGAAGGTTACTACGACGCCAATGTAGCGCCTGGAGAGGTTGGTAAGTCTTATGACGAAATCGAGTTGTTCTTTGATCGCGAGCGTGCAAAGCAAGCGTGCTCTCAACTGGAACAGTATGGCCGGGAAGAGGCAGGCATGAAGAATGACTAGTAAGGATAGTCAACAGGGTATTGAAGATGTCTGACCTGTTCGACTTTGATCAGCCGCCGCCTTTGTACGCTGTCATGGGCAACCCGGTTGCGCACAGCAGGTCCCCCGAAATTCACCAGCTGTTTGCTCAACAAGCATCGATCAAGATCGACTACCAACGCCTTCAGGTTGATGTGGGTGGTTTTGCACAAGCGGTAAGTAATTTTCAAGCCAGTGGTGGCCAAGGTTTAAACGTGACAGTCCCGTTTAAAGTTGAGGCATGGGAGCTAACAGATACCTGTAGCGAACGTGCTGAGTTGGCACGTGCAGTGAATACTCTGTGGTTTGAGGCCAATGCGATAAACGGCGATAACACGGATGGTGTTGGTATCGTCCGAGACATCAATAATAATTTGCAACGACCGATCAATCATACCCGGCTATTGGTGTTGGGTGCTGGAGGGGCGGTTAGAGGTGTACTCGGAGAATTGTTGCGTTGCCAGCCGAGTCAAGTTGTTGTTGCCAATCGAACCGTCGACAAAGCGGTCGAGCTTGCCGATACGTTCCAAAATCATAGTAACGCTGAAATACTTGGCTGTGGGTTCGGGGAATTGGAGGAAATGCACTTCGACATCATTATCAACGGCACCGCCGCAAGCTTGACCGGTGAAGTCCCGCCCATACCGAAGATACACTTCGGCGATGGGGCACTGGCCTATGATATGGTGTATTCAACGAAACCCACGGCTTTTATGCGTTGGGCTACAGGTACTGGTATTCCTCACGTTTCAGATGGCCTAGGCATGCTGGTGGAGCAGGCCGCGGAGTCTTTTTATATCTGGCACGGCTACCGGCCAAGCACCGAACCGGTCATTCGGGCTTTGCGGAGCGGCACCGCGACAGAAGATGGCCTGTAGGAGCGGCGCGCCCTCGCCGCGATAATCACAGTCCCCATACTCGTCGTTCCGGTAGAAGCACGTGTTTTGCTTTTCCTTACATAGTATGTTCTCGCGCGAAGACGCAAAGGACGCTAAGTAAAGAAATAAATGTATGCGCCATTTAGAAAAACCGGGCGAGCTTTGCGTCCTGGCGAGAGTTATTCTTTTTTATTCGAACTAGGGGGAATAGCAGGGTGACTAGCAGCGAGTGTGATTCGTTTTATTTTCTCGCTACTAGAAACTAGTTCCTCGTTACTGTGTTTAGTTCAACGTGACCAGTTCCTCGGCAGCGGTGGGGTGTATGGCAACTGTATTGTCGAAATCCTTTTTAGTGGCACCCATTTTCACAGCAACGGAGAATCCTTGGATCATTTCGTCGGCAAAATCCCCTGCGATGTGACACCCTACTATTTTTTCAGTTTCACCGGTTGTAACGAGCTTTACTACGGTTGGTGATTTACGATCCAGCGCTGCGTAGTACATATTCACGAACTGGCTCCGGTATATCTTGATTGAGTCCCGGCCGAACTGCTCGATGGCTTGTGCCTCAGTTAAACCAACGGTACCGATGGGGGGGTGGCTGAATACAACTGTAGGAATGTTTGTGTAGTCTAATCGTGCATCGGGCATATCGTTGAACAAGCGATCCGCCAGCCGCCGTCCTGCGGCGATGGCCACCGGGGTGAGTTCATCTCGACCCGTAACGTCGCCGACAGCGTATATACCTTCGACGTTGGTATTCTGAAACAAATCAGTGACGGCATAGCCGGACTCATCGACGGTAACGCCGGCTTTGGGTAGATCCAGATCAGTTGTGTTTGGCTGGCGGCCAATGGCCCATATAACGCAATCGAGTTGGTCAATTTGCCGGCCATCATGGCTATGCAGCGTCAGCGACCCATCCCGTTGCCGCTCCAAGCCATTGCTCTGGAAATGCGTCTCGAACTTGATGCCGGACACCTCCATCTCTTGCATGACCAGATCGTGTAAATCATGGTCCCAGGTCCTTAATATCTTCCGTTTACGCAGAACCTGGGTGACTTCACTGCCCAGATTGTCCAGGACGCCAGCGAACTCTGTGGCGATGTACCCGGCTCCAACAACGGCGACCCGATGAGGTTGTTCTTCCAATTCAAAAAAACCGTCGCTGGTAATGCCCAGTTCCGCTCCGGGGAGTGCCGGCAGCTTAGGGTGTCCGCCCGTGGCAATTAAAATGTGCTTGGCCTGGTACTGTTTACCATCCACCGAGATAGTGTTTGAGTTAACGAAACGCGCATGGCCTTGTATTTCCTCCACTCCGGAATTAGCCAGGTTGCGGCCATAAATGGCGTTTAACTTCGTGACGTATGCATCTCGAGCGGTTTTGATGGCATTCCAATTAAAGCCCTTGACCTCTACGTCGAAACCGTAGTGTTTGGCGTGCTCGAGGACTTCCGCGACTCTAGCCGTGTTCCACATGACCTTCTTCGGAACACAGCCGACGTTTACACAGGTTCCACCAAGCTTGCCATATTCAATGAGCACCACTTTTGCGCCGTATTGAGCAGCGCGTCTGGCCGAAGCGATGCCGCCACTGCCGCCACCGATCACGATATAGTCGTATAGCTGAGTCACCATAAGTACAGAGTTAGGTAGAAAACTACAATGTACAGCATAATTGTTGGATAAAGTATAAGAACAACGTCAACACATCTGTTTCCTTTAACTTTGATAGTTTCTTTTTACAATGAGCCAGAAAGCCAATACCAATCCCCTGTTCGATATAGAGCATCTGCCTGCCTTTAGTGAAATCACCCACGAGCATGTAACCCCTGCGGTGGACTTTGTGCTTGACAGGAATCGGCAACGCGTGGACGAGCTTGAGGCGGTAGCTGAAAGTGCGACTTGGGATAACTTTGTGCAACCTCTTGAAGATATCAACGAGGACTTGTCAAAAACCTGGTCCCCTGTGTCGCACCTGAATGCCGTCAAAGACAGCGAAGCGCTGCGTCGGGAATATGAGTCATGCTTGCCGAAACTTTCCGCTTATCATGCAGATCTGGGGCAAAACGTAAAACTATACCTGGGCTTCAAACGAATCAAAGAAAGTGCCGAGTTCGAGTCTCTGCAAAAGGCGCAGAAGAAGATAATTGACAACGCACTCCGGGATTTCCGATTGACGGGAGTAGAACTTCCGGAAACGAAAAAGAAACGCTTTAAGGAAATCCAAGAACGTCTATCTGTTCTCAATAACCAGTTCGACCGAAATGTATTGGATGCAACGAACGCGTGGCATCTGCTGATCACCGATAGCGAAGACCTACGCGGGCTGCCAGCCTCCGTATTGGAGATGGCACAACAGCTGGCAAAACAAAACGATCAGCAAGGGTGGCGTTTCACACTGGATGTTCCGTCTTATCTGCCGTTCATGATGTACGCAGAGAATCGTGCCTTGCGCAAATCCATGTACGAAGCCTACGTCACAAGGGCAAGTGAGCGAGGGCCCGATGCGGGCAAATATGACAATACCGACAAAATCACGGAGATACTCAGCCTACGTTATGAAATGGCTCGACTGCTGGATTTTCAAAGCTACGCAGAACTTTCTCTGGTGCCTAAAATGGCAGAATCGCCGCAAAAAGTCCTGGACTTCTTGCTGGATTTATCCAAACGAGCTAAATCCGTGGCATTTCAGGAATTGGAGCAACTCAAGGATTTTTCAGCTAAGCAATTAAACATCGATAAGATCGAAGCCTGGGATTTAGTGTATTGCTCAGAAAAGCTGAAGCGATCTCTGTTCGATTTTAGCGAGGAAGATGTACGCCCATATTTTCCTGTAGACAGAGTACTTGGCGGCATGTTCGAAGTCGTGGGGAGGTTATACGGTCTGGTGATCGAACCTGTCCATGGCGTTGATGTTTGGGATCCGCAAGTGCAGTTCTATGAGATAAAGGATTCCAAAGGGGTTGTACGTGGCCAGTTTTATGTCGATTTGTATGTACGACCGCATAAGCGTGGCGGTGCCTGGATGGATGAGTTTGTCAGCCGTAAATCAGATCGAAAGTGCATACAAACACCGGTTGCTTATCTCACCTGTAATTTCTCGATTCCGGTGGGAGATAAACCGGCTCTGCTTACACACGAAGAAGTGGTCACCCTATTTCATGAATTTGGACATGGACTGCATCACATGCTTACCAAAGTTGATTACGTCGGTGTGTCGGGCATCAATGGTGTTGCCTGGGACGCCGTGGAGCTACCAAGTCAGTTCATGGAGAACTGGTGTTGGGAGGTTGAAGCACTGAATCTCGTAGGAGGGCATTACGAAACCGGCGCAAAATTGCCGGATGACCTGCTGCAAAAGATGAAACGAGCCAAGAACTTTCAATCTGGGTTACAGATGCTCAGACAACTGGAATTCGCCCTATTCGATATGCACCTGCATCACGGATTTGATCCGGGTGGCTCCAAGAGCGTACAGGCCTTGTTGAATGAAGTGAGACGCGAGACAGCGGTCATTTTTCCACCAGAATATAACCGCTTTCAGAACAGTTTTTCTCATATTTTTGCTGGGGGATATGCGGCGGGATACTACAGTTACAAGTGGGCGGAAGTGCTGTCGGCAGATGCGTTTAGCTTGTTTGAAGAGCGCGGTATATTCGACCAGAAAACCGGCCGCTCCTTTCTGCGGAATATTCTGGAAACCGGCGGCTCTGTAGAACCGTTGCAGGCATTTGTATCCTTTCGGGGGCGCGAACCTAAGGTTGATGCACTGTTACGCCAGAGCGGGCTGGAGGCATGATTTGGTGCGTCGTCTATACTTATTTCTGCTATGACTAAGATTGCGATAATTCTATTTGGCGTATTTGTCTTGCTTGGCTCCGCCCAAGGACAGAATCTGTACAAGTGGGTGGACGAGCAGGGTAACGTATTTTATCAGGACCAACCTCCGGAAGGGGTTGAGGGGACTGTCGAGGCTTATGGTGAAGATCCTGAACTCATTGCTGATGCCGAAAAAGATCCTCGTTCAATCGCTGCGGAGAACTTCCCGATAACGCTTTTTTCCATCCCTGTTTGCGATGCGTGTGACTTGGTGCGCAACATGCTGGAGAAAGCTGATGTTCCCTTTATGGAAAAAGACGTCAATGACAACCCACCGGTACAAGATGAACTGATGAATTTAGCTGGGCAATTATCCGTGCCGGCGCTGGCTGTGGGAAAAAAAGTAATCTATGGATACAACTCTATGGCCATAGAAGAGGAACTAACCAGTGCGGGTTACCTTGCTAAAGCCGGAACAGAACAAAGTGATGATAGCGTTGGCCAAGACACAGGTCTTTCGGCAGAAGAGGTTGAACAACAAGCTGAATTGGCGGGCCAAGAGTTCGCTTCAGACCTGGAAGCTCTAGAGGACGAGAGCTTTGATGATCTGGATACAGCTGAAGAGATCCCTGAAGACGAGCAAATCAAAGTAGGAACCTACTAAGACAGTTTGTGGGAGCAAATAGTGGCTAGTAATTAGTCACGAGTAGCGAGTACGTTCTCCCTTATTTTTACTAGCTACTAGATACAAGATACGCACTACTGTTCTGTAGAAGCGGCGCCCTCGCCGGGTAATTGGCACGACAAACGTCATCTACATTAAGCAGATCGTCAAAATACTCTCTCGCCAAGGCGCAAAGCACGCCAAGAAGGCAACTAAAGTATGCCCCTATCATCGGGTTTTAAATCTTAGCGAGCTTGGCGTCTTGGCGAGATTTTTATACCGGAACCTGGCTGGAACGACGCAGTATCATCAAGAAGTTGCCGTCGCGAGCCGAGTCTGTCGACGCGATGCAAACAGTACGGTTCCCACGGTCATCAGTGCAGCGATACCCACAACCCAGAACAGGGATTGCGGTGCATAGTGATCGAGTAAGTATCCAAACAACGGTGGACCAAGTATCCCACCGATATTGTAGCCGGTAGATACAAATCCAAATACTTTGCCAACTTCACCGGGTGGGGTGACGGAACGTATCAACATATCTCGCGAGGGCGCTACCATCCCTGAAAAAAGGCCGGCAATGCTGAATAGCAGGCCGGTAACGACAAAAGGAGGGTGAAATGCGGCGATGGCAAACATAACGACGGCGACTGCGACAAAGCAAGTAGCTGCAAAGCGGCCATGCCGTGTAGTCTGGTCCGCTACCCAACCGCCGACAAGTACGCCGACGGGCATGGCGAACAAATAGCAGGACAGAAGTACACCGGCACTTGTCAACGATATGGTAGAAAGCTCGGTAAGGGCACTGACGGAGAATCCGGTAACACCACGACCCGTCAGTGATATGCCAACGAAAAACAACAACCCCATTACTACTGGCAAGGAAATCAACAAGCGTAAGCCTGCCTTGCTAGATTGATCTGAAGGCGTTGCCGCCGGTGATGCGACATCGTCCAGCAATGCAGAATTGACCGCAAGAAGGATAGCGACGACGCCCCCACCCGCACCACACAGGACGATGGCCATCCGCCAGTCCAACCACACCATTAGCCCAAGGATAGTGGCCGGGGCGACTGCTTCTCCAAGATAGCCTGCGAAAGTGTGTATGGAAAAAGCACGGCCCATTCGAGAACCATCAACAGCCCTGGTCAGAATAGAGTAATCGGCGGGGTGATAAACCGAGTTGGCAATTCCTGCCAAGGCGAGAAGCACAACGAACGCGCCGAACGTTGCGAAGAAACCAATACCGGCGATGACAACGGCCTCGAGCAGCAGCCCAGCAATAAGCAGCCGGCGTGCGCCATAACGGTCCACGATAAATCCGGCCGGCACTTGGGTCAAAGCTGTTGCAATACTGTAGGTCGTCAGAGCAAATCCGAGTTCCGTAAAGCCGACGCCGTAGTGTTCACGTAAAATCGGAAACAGCGGTGGCAGCAACAACATATAGAAATGGCTGAAAAAATGACCGGTGCTGACTAAGCCGACAACCTTTGTTTCGAGACGGGTCATCTAATTGCTTAATAGATCGCGTTCAGGCGTGGTCAACAGCTGACCATCCCTTACTGAAAGGCGACTTCTTCAAGGGACCGGGGCGTGATGCTGAGATCCTGGAGGGTATTCGTACCGGCACTAACGATGTTGTCATCGCGCATCAAAATAATTTGGTCTCTGGTGAGGGGCGGGTTGGGAAGTAGTGTAGCGGTAGCAGCCAAAGTTTCCCAAATCAAAAAGGGCACCGGCAAAAGTAGACGCTTTCGTTTTTCTATTTTTTGCAGCACCTCGAGTAGTTCACGATAGGCATAGGTGCGAGGCCCACCCAGTTCGTAGATTTTGCCTTGGCTATCCATACCGTCGAGCACCCGTACGGTTGCGTCGGCCACGTCTTCGACATGCACCGGTTGGAGTTTTGTACTACCGCTTCCGAAAAGCGGGATTATGGGAAGGTAGTGGATGAGATTCATTAGGGTGCTTAGAAATGCATCGTTAGGACCGAACAATACGCTTGGGCGAAGGATTACAGCATTTGAAGCCGCATCCCGGACACGCTCCTCTCCAATCGCCCGGGCTCTGATGTAACGAGACGATGACTGCGTGTCGACCCCGATGCCTGAAATGTGAATCAGTCGAGCTGCCGCTGCTGACGACAGCTGGGCCACAGCATATGCCCCCTCAACGTGGACTGCGTCAAAACGGAGTCCACCTTTTTCGATATACAAACCGACGGCATTCACGGTGGCATCGGACCCTTTAATTGCCGTTGCTACAGAAGATTTTTCGGTTACATCCGCTTGCACTTGTTCTACCGCTTCACCCATATTCTGAAACAGGCTTGTTCGTGGATGTCGTACTGCTACGCGTACCCCGTAACCTGCTTGTGCTAAACGGCGAACGATGTGCTGTCCCAGGTAACCGGTTCCCCCAAAAACTGTGACTTGTTCATTACGCAAGGGTGTTGGCCTCGTTTACCCCATTTCCGCCATTGCGAAACGAAGTGGAGCAATCTAATAGCTGAGTTATAAAGTTAAAAGAGCCGTGATGGCAGAACGCGTGCCTTGCTCATCCATAAAAACAGACTCCCGCAAAGGCGCAAAGCACGCCAAGAAAGAAATAATATGCTCTTCAACATGAAGATTAAACTCTGCGAGCTTAGCGTCTCAGCGAGAGTTATTCTCTCTTTGAAATCTGGAAACCCGGCAGGAGCGGCGCCCTCCGCCTCGATAGTTATTTTTTAATCAGCTCATGCAGTTCGCGGATATCGGTAGTGGGGTCGCCCAGAAAATTCGTGTAACTGAATTCCTCCAACAAGAGGTAAGCCGGCATAGCATGTGGGCCTTTAGGGGCAGCGCGAATTGCCGACTCCAACAAAAATTCCATTTCAGGCACAGCGGGCTTTGGTCTAAGCGTACGAAGGGTGATAACCCCCAGCAAATAGTACGCTTCAGATAATGCCTCAGGATCCACCTTGTCGCTACTTCCGACTAATTGCCGGAGTTCGCTAGAGGCGACGATATCGTGAATGGCACGCTCACGACCCGCGGGAGCTATGGTAAGAGCGGTGGCCTGATTAAACACATCGCGCGCTCGATCCAGCGAAGGTTCGATGTTTAGATTATCGCCAAGCTCACTCATGCTGTTTTGCCATACACCGACGTGATGCTGAATGTATAACGGTACATCGTCACGCTCCAGAAACTTGTCTAATGTAGAACGTACACGCTCGAAATCCTGTGTCACCGTGAGACCTATTCGAAGGTACTCAATGAGTACACCATCCAAATCGAGGTCGAATGGATTGACCGAGTCATCCAAAATAATTTCTTCGTATTTGTTCAGAGCGCTATCGAATTGCCGGGTAGCTACGTATAGCTGTGCGATCTCTTCCGGGTCTAACTCACTGGTGTCCATGCGCGCAAAGAGTTTCTGTCCCAACAAGAAATCCGAATCATCCGGTAAGCGTGAGTGACATGAGACACAATTTTGGGCCATGTCGAACAAGGAGAAGTAAGCATCTATATAACTTTCGTCTTGGAACGCGGACGAAACCCGTTCAATCGCCCTGTCAAAGGAGCGCGCCAGTAATTTAAACTCCGGATCGCGGCTCTCGGCGTGTTTGGCAAGCTCTTTGTCCGAGGAGGTCAGAACGTCCAAATGGCGTTCAACAAGGGCCTTGTCGTCTGCGCTCATGTCCTGCTCGGCTCGCAAACTCAGGGGGAGGAGATAGGCGATGGCATCGAACGCCTGCCGCATAGTCTGTTGCACTTGCTGATCGTCAGACTGGGCGTGGACCGACGATGTAAGCAGAACAATTGAAAGAAAGTATGGCCGCAGCGAAGTAGCACGCATATTAAAAACCTCGGTCAAAGACAGGAACACTATGTTAAGTTGAGATAGGTAGTCAGAAGCTGATCGAAATCAAGTTAGATTGTGTTTACTAAAAGGCTGGTATCGTAAGTAATCATGTGCCCGCTTGCCAAATTGGCAAGTGTCGGAATGCACTTTCTACGAGTATCATCTAAAAAAGTAAATGTCGGTGGTGATCGTTTTTTGACCTAGAAGAAAAATAATCCATATGCAGGCGGAACAGTCATGAAAATTGTCACTTGGAACGTCAACTCGCTGCGCGTCCGGCTACCTCAGGTAATGAATTGGCTGGAAAAGCACGCGCCAGATGTCTTGTGTCTTCAGGAGACCAAGATGTCCGACGACGATTTTCCCGAAAGCGCAATCAAGGATGTCGGCTATGAAGTGATCTACTCCGGTCAGAAAACATATAACGGGGTCGCTATGCTAAGCAAGTCAGCGGCATCGAACGTAGTCACCGACCTGCCGAATCAAGACGACCCGGCACGACGACTGCTGGCTTCTACAGTAAATGACATTCGCATACTGAACATATATGTGCCTAATGGGCAAGAAGTCGGTTCTGACAAATACGAATACAAGCTTTCTTGGTTGGAGAGCTTGCAAAAATTCGTACACGACGAGCTTGCTCATTACCCTGATTTGGTACTTCTGGGTGACTACAATATCGCGCCCGAAGATCGGGATGTGCACGACCCCAAATTGTGGCAGGGAAAAATCTTGTTCAGCCAACCGGAACGTGCGGCGTTTGAACGGCTGATACAGACAGGGCTCAAAGACAGTTTTCGGAAGTTTGAGCAGGAACCGAACAGCTTTAGCTGGTGGGATTACCGTGCGGTTGCCTTTCGCCGCAACCGCGGCCTGCGAATCGACCACATCCTGTGTAGCCCGTCTTTGTATGAACGCTGTACTGCCTGTTATGTCGATAAGGAGCCGAGGAAGCTGGAGCGTCCTTCAGATCACGCCCCGGTCGTAGCCGAGTTCGAAGACCCTTAAACCGGGGACAGTATACTTTTTAATATGACCTATCGCGGCGAGGGCGCCGCTCCTACAGTTATTCTTTACGTTAAAAAGTATACTGTCCCCGGTTTAAGCATGGAAACCTGGGGTCGCGCTTCTAAGAAAAACAAGTGAGAAACAGCGGACGTATCAGAAGCGCCGAAACCTATCAGGGGAATGGACACATCATTCGACTTGGACAGAGTACTGACCCACGTTCGTTCACGTTTAGTGTTTGAGTACGTAACCCACAATTCGAGCAGATCGCAATGTGGCTTTAAGTAATCAATGTGCCAATGTGGAGAATGGGATTCGCCAAGGTGATGGCGTATGCGCGCCTTTATACCACCCGGACCGAAGGCACTGCCCACATACAAATAGTAACCCGGTTGCAGTTTGAGTAGACCCAGTTTACCAATTCGGATTGAACGAGTTGTTCTACATGCATACGTCAGCGCGTAGGTTCCGGTATCCGGCTTGAGCTGTCGCCACATCTCTACTGGGTATTGGTACAGCCTTCTGTAATTCGATCGAAGCCGGCATAGTCTCGGTGACAGGATATTTTTTCAAAACCTGCTTTACCCAACAATTGTTCTACCTGCTCGGCTTGCGTCGCACCATGCTCGAGCACTAACCAACCGTTGTGCCGCAGGTGTTTACCTGCCAATGCTGTTATGACAGACAAGGCATCGAGTCCGTCAGGACCCGCGCGCAAGGCGTGCACAGGTTCGTGCGCCAGGTCACCCTTTTGAAAGCACGGGTCGTTCTCCGCGACGTAAGGTGGATTGCAGACGATCAGGTCGAAAGTGCGTCCTGTTAAGGCGTCGAACCAATCACTTGCAGCAAATTGGATGTTCTGCACCTCCAGACTACGTGCATTTGCTGCGGCAACCGCGAGCGCGCCCGGTGAGATGTCGGTCGCGATGATTTCGCACAGGGGTCGTTCCTTGGCGATGGCCAAACCGACAGCACCGCTGCCGGTGCCCAGATCCACAACTTGCCGGCGTTCATTTACAGGCAGATGCACCAGTGCGCGTTCCACCAGGTGTTCGGTTTCGGGGCGAGGTATCAGAACCTTTTCATTAACCGCCAGGGTCAATGACCAAAACTCCTTCCGGCCCGTTATGTAGGCGACAGGTTCACCCCGTTGGCGTCGGTGAACATATTCATTAAAACACTCATCGTGTTTTTGGTTTAGCGATTCGTCTGCACGGGACATAACCCATGCCAGATCCTTTTCCAGACAATGTTGAAGTAGAACACGCGCATCAAGATCCGCTGTAGAACTAATTTCCTTCAGCTCATTCTTGGCGTTAACCAGGGCGTTTTTTATCGTCGGCATACAGAACTACCGGCTTAGTCTTCGGCTGACAAAGCTGCCAACTGGTTCGTTTGATGTTCCGCAATCAAAGGCCCAATCACCTGATCCATGTCACCTGTGAGTACTTCGTCCAGCTTGTACAAAGTGAGGCCTATTCGATGATCCGTGATACGTCCCTGCGGAAAGTTATAGGTACGTATCCGTTCTGAGCGATCGCCGCTACCGACCAAAGATTTTCTCGTCTGTGCTTCTTCGACTTGCTGTTTCGTCCTTTCAGCTTCGAGTAGTCGAGAGCGGAGTACGGTCATAGCGCGAGCCTTGTTCTTGTGTTGCGAACGATCATCTTGCGACTCTACGACGATGCCGCTCGGAAGATGGGTAATTCGAATCGCAGAATCGGTTTTGTTGACGTGCTGGCCTCCAGCCCCGGAGGAACGAAAGGTATCGATACGCAAATCCTGCGGGTTGATTTCCACGTCGTCGATTTCTTCAGCTTCGGGCATTACCGCTACCGTGCAAGCGGAAGTATGTATGCGACCTTGAGCCTCAGTCTCGGGCACACGCTGGACTCGATGTGCACCTGATTCAAACTTCAAGTGGGAGTACACATTCTTACCGACCACCCGACTGATGATTTCCTTGTATCCACCGTGCTCACCTTCACTTTTACTGAGCACCTCCACTTTCCATCCCCGTTTTTCCGCATACATGGTGTACATACGGAACAGATCACCCGCGAACAATCCGGCTTCGTCACCGCCGGTACCCGCACGTACTTCTAAAAGAATATTACGTCCGTCGTTGGGGTCTTTAGGAATTAGGAGTTTTTGAATCTCTTGCTCCTGCTGACTCAGTTTGCTTTCCAAACCCTTGACTTCCTGTTGTGCCAGCTCACGAAGTTCGCTGTCGCTGTCTTCGAGCATGGATTTTGCCGCATCGAGTTCGCTACAGGTCGCCTGATGCAACCTGTACTGCGTGACTACCGGCTCTATTTCCGCGAGTTCTATAGATAAACTCTTGAAGAGATTTTGATCACTAATGGTGGCCGGGTCGGTGAGTAACCCGCTTATCTCTTCTTGTCGTTCGACCAACTGATCTAGCTTCGCATGTATCGATGGATTCATACTTCTTAACAACTCATCTCAGCTTTCCAGTTTAAACAGGCGGCGAACTGCTTCGCTTAAAGTGCCGTCACTATCGCTCCTGGTCAGTTGTTCAGTAGGGCTATGGGTAAACTTTTTAGATAGGCTGTTTGCGAGTTGCTGTACAACCGCATTCGCGTCTTCGCCAGATTGTAGTTTTTTATACGCACGCTGCAGCTCTGCCTCGACGATACGATCCATAGATTGACGCAATGCCTTTATGGTTGGGACCGCGTTCAAGCTGTGTAACCAGCCCATGAATTCTTCGGTGTGTACGTCTATGATCTGCTCGGCCTCTTCAGCCGCCGCTTTGCGGGCCTGCAGGTTTTCCTCTATCACCCCTCGCAGGTCATCCACTGTATACAGGAACACATCGTTCAGTTCAGCCACCTCGGGTTCTATATCGCGAGGTACGGCTAAATCCACCATAAACATGGGGCGATGCCTTCGTTTCTTCAAGGCACTCTCAACAGCACCTTTGCCCAGTATTGGCAGCGTACTAGCAGTGGAAGATATAACGATATCCCCATCGCTCAAGCGTGCCGGTAGTTCGTCCAGAGATATGGCTTCCGCTTGATAGAGTTGAGCGAGATTACGAGCACGTTCCAGCGTGCGATTGGCGACAATCAAATGTTTTACCCCGTTCTCCTTTAGATGACGGGCAGTCAGCTCAATAGTTTCACCGGCTCCGATCATTAACACCGTCTGTTGGGATAAATCACTGAAGATCTGTTTGGCCAACGACACCGCGGCGTAAGCGACGCTGACTGCACTGGTTCCGATCGCCGTGTCGGTGCGTACGCGTTTAGCTACAGTAAACGTCTGTTGGAACAGTCGATTCAATATCTTGCCGGTAACGCCGGTTTTGTGGGCGATGGCGAAAGCTTCTTTCATCTGTCCAAGAATTTGCGGTTCACCAAGAACCATCGAGTCCAATCCTGCGGCGACGCGGAAGGCATGACGCACTGCTTGTGCATCTGGATAGCGGTATAAATATGGTGAAATGTCCGCTTGTGACAGACCGTGAAAGTTACACAACCACGTTATGATCTGCTCGGATGTATCGCTCTGTTGGTGGCAATAAATTTCAGTGCGGTTGCAGGTCGAAAGAATGGTCGCTTCTTCAACAGCGTTCTTGGTGGTTAACTCCCGTAGGGCATCACCAAGGAGATCGGTTGTGACGGCCGCCTGCTCTCGAATACGGATCGGTGCGCTCTCGTGATTAAGCCCTAGCGCGAGTAAATGTACTTTCCTTTTTGTATCCACGGGCTTAACAATCTCTTACCTTGAAGCTCGGGCTAATGGGATCGCACTCGCTTGTTGCTGACGGACTTTTAAGATAGCGGACACGCAAGCAGTCAAACTGATGATGGCAATTACACCAATCAAACAAGCCAATAAAAATAGTAACCACTCTTGCTTTTGCCACCAATCAATCAGCAACCAGATTAACCCCCATATTGCAAACACCAGGCTGAACAGTGCTGGCACAAATGAAAATAAGGCGTTTCGAGCTATTCGCAACAAGATTAAAGTGAGCACCATCAGAAAAATCCCGGCGAAAAGTTGATTGGCCACCCCGAAAACAAGCCAATGCTTCAGTTCTAGATCAGCCTGAAAAAGCCACAGCGCTGCAATCGCCACGAAGCCAACCGCCAATCGTTCTCTATAATGCGGGCTAAATAGCGTTGTGAGTTCAAAGTCTTCCACAAATTCTTCTACGGCATAGGCGAGCGTTCGCAGCGCATACTCGAGCATGATAAGGGTGAGACCGGCAAACACCGCCGCCACCGCAGCAACTGCCAAGGAGTAAGGGATCCCGACAACGGCAACAAAACGCGCCAATTTGACCACAGCGATATCGAGCCAAGCGTACAACGAGGCCTGATCTGGCCAAACACTGTAGAAAGATAGCCACTCTTCCTGGGTAGTGAAACCTGCACACAGTACCAATAAGACCACCACGCCTAAGACGCCCACCGTTAGCATGCTGCCATACCCTAACATTGGCACGTCTTTTTGCTGCTTGATTTGCCTTACGACAGGACCGGTCATAATCAGGGCATACACACCCGAAATCGCGCCACCTGTAATCGCCAGGAAAAGCAGCGGAAAGACACTGGGCAGGTCATCATCTAACTGAAAGTCCGGTGCTACTAGCGGTGAAGGAGTCAATATCAACCCGATCACCACAAGCAGGACCAGCAGGATCAGCAACACGCCCATAAAAGCGCCGCGTGGTTGTGCCACCAAGTTAACCGGCGCCTTGATGGATTTGTAAGCCAGGACTAAGGCTACAGTAGCCCAGATCAATTCATTGGATAGGTTGAGTATCTCGACGCTGCCGAGATGAAATCGCCAAATTCCGGTAGCACTTAATGGAAGCCACTGTCCCAATAGTATGCCGGCTATGAACAATACAATCCCCGCGTTCAGCCAGATCAATAGCGTTGGGTTTGCCTGTGTCCCAAACCCCCGGCGAAGTACAAAGGGGGCAATCACCAGACACAAAAAGCTCCAGGTAGCCTCGGGGTGGGCTTGCAGCAATTGACCAAGTAACACGCTCATCAGGGCACACAGACACAAAAGGACAATGACGCCGAGTAGGTACATCGGGAACGCGCCCCAAATGCCGGTTTGGTCGTAAACAATACCGGCTAGACTGTCTCCGGACCTACGCAAGCTGGACCACAGGCTGGCCAGTGCAAATGTACCCCCGGCCACCAGAGAGCCGGCCACTACCCACAAAAAAGCGGGAATCCAGCCCCAGATCACCCCCACAGCCACACCTAAAACCGACAAAATACCGAAACCGGCGATGATATTGCTGAACAGTATCCAACGTTCGGTGGCGACAAGGTCATGCTCATCGGCCCTGCGTAGTGCCGGTGTCGAGGCATCCTTGTTTATCCGAAACACCGCCAAAGCAAGGAATTTCGCGTAATAGCGGTAGCCCATCACGAAGACAAACAAGACAATTGCCAGTAGTAGCAGTGTATTCATTGACTGTTGGTACTTAGCTCAGTAGCGCAAAAAGGTATTCGACAAAGGATATAGATGCCTATAATAATGTAAGAAATGCAAGGGCGGAGTTAAAATGGACCTATATTTGAATTCCGTTGTCTCATACAAAGTGTACGGTGGTGTTGTCTCTGCTTTTTCAGCTTGCTTCAAGCAAACTCATTAAGCAAGCACGAAAAACGCTCCAACTTCATCAAGATCTAAGAAATTATGTGCCTGTCACTGCAAAAACGATACTGGTTTAGTGTTGTTGTCGGTATATCGATCGGATTAGCGGGATGTGCAACCGCACCCGAATCCACCGCCCCGACGGTTCAGCCCACGACAAGCGAAATAGACGCCATCGGGACTGAATTACCTGATGTCGAGCTTACATCCGAACTGTTGTATCAGCTTTTATTGGGTGAACTTGCTATCCAGCGCGAAGAGTACCAAACAGCCGCGGAGGCATTTGCCAAAGCAGCCGAGAAATCCCAGGACTACCGGATAGCGGAACGTGGTACCCGCGTTGCGTTGAGAGCCAGAGACTATGACCGCGCACAGCAAACAGCACGTATATGGGCAAAGTTAAAGCCCGAAGATACGGCACCCCTCGAAGTCGTCGCCATGTCTTTGGTCGAGGATGGACGTATCGATGAAGCGTACGCAGTTGTCGAAGAGTTGCTTGATCTCGACAGCAAGACGGGAAACGTCTATCGACGACTCGCGGATCTACTGAGCAGGCAACCGAATCAGAGCGGTGCTCTGGAATTGTTGTCCCGTCTTATTGCCCAGAGCCCGAATGACCCTGAACTCTATTATGCCCAGGCATTTCTAGCCGATCGGATAAAAGAGTTTGACGTGGTGGTTGAATCCATAGACAAGGCACTGGAGCTAAAACCCGATTGGGAAGAGGCTGCGTTAGCTAAAGCTGCCCACCTGGTGAGTCGTCAGGCCGATAAGGAGTCCGTGGTTGGGTTTTGTAAGCAATTCTTGGAAGACAATGCGCAGGCCAATAGGCTGCGGCTTTATCTGGCTCGTTACCTGGTCGATCAGGGAGACCTTGAGGGGGGATTCGATGAGTTCGTTGCGCTCATCGAACAAGATCCCAGTAACACAGATGCCCTGTACGCAGCTGGTTTGCTGGGTCTTCAACTTGAGCAGTTTGATGAAGCCGAAAACTACCTGAAACAAAACCTCAAACTGCGCCCCAATAATGACCAAATCCGCTTATATCTCGGGCAATTAGAGATAGAGCGCGAGCGCTACGAACAAGCAGAGCAGTGGTATAGAGAAGTGCGATCTGAGGGATATTATTTTGAAGCCCAGATCGCAATCGCCGACGTGCTGGCTGAAACTAAGGGTGTCGATGCGGCGTTAGAGCACTTACAGACGTTGCACCCAGGCGACCAGGAAGCGTACGTGCGCTGGGTGTTGGCACAGGAGCGGGTGTTGCGCACCGGTAAGAGATTAATGGAAGCAAAGGATATGCTCGACGCGGCTGTCGATCGTTATCCGGAAGATACCGATCTCATATACGCGCGTGGTTTGCTTGCGGCGCAGTTAGACCTGCTCGAGATTCATGAACGCGACATGAGGAAGCTGCTGGTAAAGGATCCCACCAACGCACATGCGTTGAATGCACTGGGCTATACACTGGCCGATTCTACCGATCGGTATGAAGAAGCACATACGCTCATCGAACAAGCGCTTTCCATACGTCCCGAGGACCCGTTCATTCTAGATAGTATGGGTTGGGTGCTATATCGTTTGGGCAATCATGCGGACGCTATAGAGTATTTAGAGCGGGCCCTGACCAAACGGGAGGATGCGGAGATTGCAGCGCATTTGGGTGAGGTATTGTGGGTCACGGGTGAACAAGAGCGCGCGAAGGAAGTTTGGCAACGAGCCCTTGATCAACATCCAGACAATGACGTTCTGCGGGATACTTTAAAAAAATTCAACCAATGACATTCCGTGGACTCTTGGCCGGGATGGCCATTGGGGTGTTGGCTCTCACCGGTTGCGCCAGCGCACCCTCCAGACCCGCTGTCGACGATCCTGTTAAAGCCTGGCAACACAGGGTAAATGATCTATCTGCTATCGCCAGCTGGGAAGTCAAGGCGAAACTGGCTGTAAAAACCCACAAAAGAGGGGGCCAAGCAAATATGTTGTGGCGTCGGGAGCAGGCTGATCACAACATCAATTTGTATGGACCTCTCGGCGGCGGTCGCGTCATTCTAACCCGGACCGCAGAAGGCGCCATCCTTCGGGACAACAAGAAAAGAACTTATCACGCTGATACGACGGAAGAGCTTCTGTATCGCGTCGCGGGCTGGCAGGTGCCGTTCGGATCCATGCGCTATTGGGTATTGGGGGTGCCGGAGCCCGGCCAAGGCTACGAAGAATCCATAGATGAATGGGGTCGCTTACAGACCTTGCGACAATCCGGGTGGGAGATCGAATTCGTGGAGTACCGAGACTTCGACGGGCGCGAGCTTCCGCGCAAGTTCCTAATGACCGCGTTGCCCGGTACCACCCATATCGTAGACGACCCACTCGGTGAAAACGATGAGGTTAGGGTGAAAATTATTATTAAACGTTGGCGGTTCTAAAACCGGGGACAGTATACTTTTTAACCCGAGATGTAAGCGCAGCGCCCTGTCTGCGATTCAATCGGAACGAAGGTGCCGAAACACCCTGAATTTGTTCCTAAAAACGAATTGTTGTTAAAAAGTATACTGTCCCCGGTTTATAAATTGACACGCGGTCGCCCTGTTGCGCAAAATACGCCGTTTTTTCAATCGGCGGTTCGGCGCTGGTGTAATGGTTAGGCTCAAAACAACCCCGCAAAGTACTTCGACGCGGGTACATGAATTGGGGTGTAGCCAAGCGGTAAGGCACCGGATTTTGATTCCGGCATGCGCAGGTTCGAATCCTGCCACCCCAGCCACATTTCGATATGACAGAGGATGCTGAGTGACTAACGAGGACCTGGCCCTTTTCACCGGTAACGCCAATCCTAAACTGGCTGAAGCAGTGGCTCGCTACCTGGGTGTCCCCGTGGGTCGTGCATTGGTTGGTCGCTTTAGTGACGGCGAAGTTAACGTCGAAATTCTAGAGAATGTTCGTGGACGGGATGTCTTTCTCATACAGCCGACGTGTGCACCCGCTAACGACAACCTGATGGAATTATTGGTCATGATCGATGCGTTGCGGCGGTCGTCGGCGCAACGAATCACGGCAGTGATACCGTATTTCGGTTACTCCCGCCAAGATCGTAGACCGCGAACTGTACGCGTTGCCATCACCGCAAAATTGGTCGCCAGTATGATTGACAAGGCTGGTGCGGATCGAGTGCTTACCATGGATTTACACGCAGATCAGATTCAGGGATTTTTCGAGGCACCGTCGGACAATATTTATGCATCGCCGGTACTATGGGGAGAACTATGGCGCCACGAACCCGAGGACCTGCTGGTGGTGTCGCCGGACGTTGGCGGAGTCATGCGGGCACGAGCCATGGCTAAGCAGTTAGGCGCCGATCTGGCCATTATCGACAAACGCAGGCCTAAGGCCAATGAGTCGAAAGTGATGCACATCATTGGTGAGGTCGATGAAAAGGTATGCGTGCTTATTGACGATATGGTGGATACCGCGGGCACCTTGTGCGAAGCGGCCGCAGCTATGAAGGAAGACGGGGCTCAACGTGTGCTTGCTTACTGCACGCATCCAGTCTTGTCGGGTGATGCAGTGCAGCGTATCACGAAGTCAAAATTGGACGAGTTGGTCGTGACGGACACCATTCCGTTGAGCGAAGAGGCTGCAGCGTGTACCAAGATTCGTCAGTTGAGTATCGCTGAGCTGCTCGGCGAGTCGATTAGGCGCATTTCGGAAGGGGACTCTGTAAGTTCCATTTTTATTGAATAATATTTTTCTCGGGCGGGACCTGAACGCCCAAGTTTAATTGGAGAGTTAGTAATGAGTACGCAGTACCAGATTCAAGCCTTGCCCAGAACCGGAAGAGGCACGGCTACAGGCCGTAAATACCGTCGAGCTGGCAGCGTTCCAGCCGTGCTTTATGGCGCAGGTAAGGACAACCAAAGTTTGCTTCTAAACCACAACGAGATCTTGCGTAACTTGGAAACCGAGGGGTTTCAGTCCGCGATTATCGACATTCAAACCGAAAACGGCACCGAGCAAGCGATTCTCAGGGATGTGCAGATGCATCCCTACAAGGCACAGGTAATGCATGTGGATTTTCAAAGGGTGAGTGCAACCGAAAAAATACGTATCGCGGTACCGCTGCATTTCATCGGTGGTGAAGAGTGTCCGGGTGTGTATAACGAAGGCGGCATAGAATCTCACCTTATCAACGAAGTGGAGGTGGAATGTCTACCAGCAGATCTGCCTGAGTATCTTGAGGTCGATATATCCGGCTTGCACCTGCATGAATCGGTCAAACTAACCGACATCAAAGTCCCAGAGGACGTGGTCATAACGGCATTGCTTCACGAGGGTGAGGATCAGACGATAGCATCTATCCTGGCGCCTAAGGCCATCGAGGAAGAAGAACTGGTTGAAGCCGAAGAAGAAGCACTGGCAGAAGGTGAAGAGGAAGAGGGCGCAGAACCAACCGAGGGAGAAGCTCCGAAAGAAGAGCAGCAGCCTGAGTAAATTGTTGGAGTTAGGGGCGCTTGCCTGTTAGGCAGCATGACATCACCTGTGCTGTTAGTCGTTGGACTGGGTAATCCAGGAGACCGTTATGCTGCGACACGTCATAACGCTGGACTGAATTTCTTACACCAGGTTGCGGCGGACTACGGTGCTACATTTCGCCACGAATCAAAATTCGAAGGGAAAGTCGCCAATGCGCGTATCGAATCGAACGAAGTTCGACTATTTGCCCCGAATACGTTCATGAATGACAGCGGTCGCCCCATTGCCAAGGTGGTTAACTTCTACAAAGTACCGATGGAGCAGTTGCTCATTGTGCATGACGAACTGGATTTGCCACCGGGTACGGTGCGGGTAAAACGAGGTGGCGGGGCCGGCGGTCATAATGGCTTGCGCGATATATTCCCGAAGCTGGGTTCGAGAGATTTTCTGCGCCTACGGATTGGCATAGGTCACCCGGGTTCGGCCGATCAGGTCGTTGACTATGTCCTACGCAAGCCACCTGAGGCAGACGCTGATCTCATACAGAAGTCAATCGAAGCGGCGCGCAAGGAGTTCCCCAAGATTGTTCGTGGAGACACCGATTTGGCAATGAACGTACTCCACACCCGTGATTAGGATGTACCTCACTCCGGTAAGATCGGCACCGTTATTGCGATCGTGTCCAGGTGGTAGGAGCGGTATCTCCCCCGCGATCGGGCCTCCTATTCGATAAATACAAGGATCATGGGCTTTCGCTGCGGTATAGTGGGTTTACCCAACGTTGGAAAATCCACGCTTTTCAATGCTCTAACGCGCTCGGCAATTCAAGCCGAGAACTACCCGTTTTGCACGATTGAACCCAACGTTGGCATCGTGCCGGTGCCGGACGAACGCTTGCAACGCATTGCGGACATTGTGCGTCCAAAACAAGTCATTCCCACCGTCATAGAATTTGTCGACATCGCAGGGTTGGTAGCAGGTGCGTCACAAGGGGAAGGGCTCGGGAATAGGTTCTTGGCACATATTCGTGAAGTTGATGCGATCGCGCACGTGGTGCGGTGTTTCGAAGACAACAACATTACCCATGTCTCCGGTAAGGTGGATCCGGCATCTGATATCGAGATAGTTAACACGGAGTTATTGTTGGCAGACATGGAAGCTATTGAGCGTGCAATTGCAAAAACGGAGAGAGCTTCCAAAGCCGGTGATAAATATGAGATGTCGAGATACAAATTGTTCACGCAGGTACATCAACAACTCGACAATGGAAAACCAGTCCGAACGATGAGCCTCTCTAAACAGGAAAAGGACGCTGTTAAGCCACTATGTCTGCTGACCAGCAAGCCGTTGTTCTACATTGCTAATGTCGATGAGGAGGGACTTACACAGAATCCGTATCTTACTCGAGTCGAAGAAATCGCAACCGGAGAAGGTACTCCGGTCGTTCCGATTTGTGCAGCCATCGAGTCCGAGCTGGCACAACTTGCCGATAGAGATCGGAGGGAGTTTTTAGCAGAGTTGGGGTTGAATGAACCTGGCCTAAATCGGGTCATCCGTGCTGGCTATCACCTTCTAAGTTTGCAGACATTCTTGACCGCTGGACCGAAAGAAGCCCGCGCTTGGACTGTCCGCACTGGAACAAGAGCACCTCAGGCCGCTGGGGTAATCCATACTGACTTTGAGCGTGGTTTTATCCGGGCCGAAGTGATCTCATACGAAGACTATGTCGCGCT
Source organism: Arenicellales bacterium (assembly GCA_030066885.1). Classification (GTDB taxonomy): domain Bacteria; phylum Pseudomonadota; class Gammaproteobacteria; order Arenicellales; family JAANXG01; genus JAHEKE01. Next base: position 27,730 of record JASJAT010000034.1, read on the forward strand.
GGGCGGTGAGCAAGGAGCTAAAGAGGCCGGAAAGATGCGCCTGGAAGGAAAGGATTATGTCATTCAGGATGGGGACGTCGTCCACTTCAGATTTAATGTTTAACACCGGATCCAAACTGCATACTCGCGTATACGTGTCTACTGTAAGGAATAATGTAAGGTATATATAGGACCGTCATTCCCGCATGCTTTTAGCGGGAATCCATTGAGGGAGTACATGACCGGAACACGAACCCTGAGGTTGACAAAGCTTCTTTAAGCTTTGAGAATCTCCGCCCCTTCCAGTTTATCAGTGTGGCTATGTAGCTCAGCTGGTTAGAGCACGGCACTCATAATGCCGGGGTCGGTGGTTCAAGTCCACCCATAGCCACCATCCAACTTTGGGTCCATTCTGGGCACATAGGTAACAGTTTATACCGAGGACATAGGTAACACATTTGGAGCGAAGGGATTGTCACCCACGGGCTCCACTCGGTTCTCGTCTTGGTCGGGCCTTTGTTCATCCGAGTCCCCTAGATATCCCCTCGCGACCTGGGTTCTCCCGTGCCCGAGCTCGGCGGCGATGATCCGCCGGGCCGTCCCATAGCGACGGCGCTGAGTTCGGCTCATTTTCCGCCGCATCGGTCTTCCCCGCTTGGAAGGAGGGTGGCCGGTGAGCTCCTTGTAGCGCGTGATCTACACGAGCCGGCGGCATGACTGGGATGAAACCTCCGACGAGACACCGAGTTTCGAGGCGATGCCTCCGGAGTCGTAGGTCGAAACTCCCGAGACTGCTAAGAGCCGGCGGTATGCGCTTCCCGGTATTCGCTTGGCCCCATACCGAAGAACTCCTGAAATGCGTGGCTGAAGTGGCTTCGGCTCTCGTAACCCACCTGTCCGGCGATGGCCTTGACCGGCTGATCCGAGTTGGCCAGCATGCGCGCCCCGGCGCGCAGCCGAACCTCGGTTACGAAATCCATCGGCGAGCGCCCGAACGACTCCTTGAACTGCGCGGCAAAGGTCGAGCGGCTCATCGCGCACATATCAGCCAGGATTTCCAGTGAATAGCGCTGGCCCGGCTGGTCGATCACCTTCTCTATGGCGGCGCTCAGGCGGGGTTTCTCCAGCGCCAGCAGCCAGGGCAGCCGGCACTCCGATGATTCCCCGTGTGCGCGCAGCAATTGGATGAAACACTGCTGAAACAACACCTTTAACATGGAGCGTGAGCCGACCCGGGGTCGGGCCATCTCATCGATGATGGAGTCTATGCTGTCCCGTATTGGGTCGCCTTCCCGGGTGTGGAGGACAATCGGCTCCGGCAGGTAGTCGAATATCCCATCCAGCCCCCGGTAGCGGGCATCCACCGATCCGCAGGTAACTGCGACGCCGCCCTCGAGTTCGCCGATATTCCGCCCCGCCTCCACGAGTTCAGCATCCATGGGTCGGCACTGGCGGACGCGCTCCGACAGATCGGCGGGTAAACCGGTGCCCTCGAGGCGGTGTACGGTTCCCGCCGGCACGACAACCATGGTCCCGGGCTCCGCAGCCACCCGGTCCCGGGCGTCGAAAGTCAGAACGCCTCTACCACCGAGTACGTAGTGAATGGTGGCTTCGTCCCGCGGCCCGAGGTCGAGCGATTCCCCCGCCTCTGCACAGCAGAACGCGAACGGCCGCACCACGATGTCAAGATTCTCGAACAATTTGTCTATTGACAGCACGATATCTTCCGTATCCTGCTTCCGCCAAGCAGTATACCCACCTCCGGACGATACCGCACAGAATCCGGACGATTCTGAACCGCGTCGGACGATTCCGCACCTATACCGGCCCAAGGAACACGCCAATCTGCTTACTCTGAAGCCGTGGTCAGATTCACAGTTCATAACTTCAACGTACGGAGGTATCGAAATGTACAACAAACCAGGCATCAACCATGAAATAGCCGATGACGCCGTTGACCGTCGTGGGTTCCTGAAGACCGGTCTCGCCCTCGGCGCCACCGCAGCCGCTGCCGCCGGTGCACTCCCGAGTCGCGCCGCTGCCGCGGAAAATCCGTACGCGGACCCCGCAGAGCCCGCACTGCCGCCGTCGAATATGGTGCTGGACCCGAGCCGAGCCGCGCTGGTGGTGGTTGACCCTCAGATCGATTTCCTCAGCCCCGATGGAGTCACCTGGGGCGTGGTGGGTGCGAGCGTGCAGGAGCACAATACGGTCGAGAACCTGGAGCGGCTGTTCAAGGCCGCCAAGCAGGTCGACCTGACGGTGGCGGTCTCGCCGCACTACTACTACCCCACAGACAAGGGCTGGCGCTTCGAAGGGGCGCTGGAGAAGCTGATGCACGCCATCGGCATGTTCGACCGGGAAAGCCCTTTCGAACTGACCGAGAATTCCGGCGCCGACTTCATGCCCCAGTACAAACCCTACATCCTCGATGGCAAGACCATCATCACCTCGCCGCACAAGGTGTATGGCCCCGAAGTGAACGATCTGGCGCTCCAGTTGCGCAAGCACGGCGTTGACCAGGTCGTGCTGGCGGGCATGTCGGCGAACCTGTGCGTGGAATCGCACCTGCGCGAGTTGCTCGAGCAGGGATTCGAGGTGGCCGTGGTCCGCGATGCGACCGCTGCCGCGAAGATCCCCGAGGGCGACGGCTATCTCGCCGCCATCATCAACTTCCGCTACATCGCGAACGCCCTTTGGACCACGGATGAGGCGGTCAAGCTCATTACCGCGTGAGCCACACCGGTACTCCGATGGCCGGTTTCTCACGCCGGCGCGGGCACGGAACCAGCCAGGAGACCGTGCCCGCATATGGCGGGAACCATGAGACAACAGGAGAGAAAACGATGACACAATTCAATGATCTGTACGATCGCATGATCCGCGCCATGGGCGTCGAAGACCTCAATATCTCCACGGCCGGCGTGAAGTTCTACAGGCACGGTGGCGACATTCCAGACGTGGCCGTGACGTTACAGATCGCATTGAGATTAACCCAAAAGATCTGTTAGATGCTTACCCCGGATTGACTGAGGCCGATATCAAGGCAGCGGTTGCCTATTCTGCCGATACGCTCGCGCATGAAGAAACGATTCTGATAGTCGGGCGACAATAATCGACGGCGTTCGGCTTCAGCAAAACGAGGTTTTGCCTGTGAGAACCCTGACCTTCTGTTGTGCCGATATGCTCGCCTCATCAGATCGATGTGGGCGCGCAAGTTCTATCCAAGTCTACTCTCTGCGATCTCAAGGCTTCTCGCCACAGCTTCGTGAAGCAGGATCGGTTCGCTCCCTGGCCCCACCGTCAAGAGTTTTGGGCCAGTTCTTGGCGACCCCACGTACGGGCGAATATAGACTTGACCATCCGGGCATCGCTCGAAATAAGTGTATCCCTCATCGTGCCCCACTCTTGTGCAGCCCTTAATTCTGAGAATCGTGCGCGGAATCGAATCACAAATATCATTGATGCATCCAACGTTAGGAAGATCGGGAAGATCAATGGAACACGAGGACCAGTGCGCCTTGTTGTGGTCTAGGCTGGTGATTGCTTTTTCAATGGGTTTGAGCTTTGGAATCAGTAATACATCGAGCTCTGCTTTGGTTACAATCGAGGCAAGCGGATTGACTTTCCTTACCTCAGTATCAACTTGAGCCACTCTTTCTTTCGAAACGCCCTCGAGATGTGTGAAGAGAATGAGAGAAGAGACTTTAAGCTGTTCAGCTTCAAGCTCGTTGTGAAAACCTCTCTTTTGCCAGTTCTTTACGTCCACCACAGATACTTGAACCGGAGGCATAAAACGTTCTTCCAGGCCAACACCGAGAAAACCCATCAGTGTACATGCATCGGAGGTGCCGTTCGCCTCAATCAGCGTTATTCCTCTCCTCCTCGCTGGGATGCTGTTCACGCAGTCTCTTAGCTCGCCAATGCCGTCGCAACAAATACAGCTGCCAGTAAGGGCTTTCACCGACCTTGGCATGATGTCAACGGAAATCTGCTGGGCATCGAGATCCGCGTTCATGTAGTCATTGAGGATCACATAGGGATCCCACCTTTTCTCAAGGAAGCTCTCGACTAGGTGCCTTAGGAGCGTGGTCTTTCCTGCCCCCAAGAAACCAACGATAGTTACAATCGATTCCGTTGTGTTCGCAGCGTGCATTTTACGAACGCATCCTTAGAAGTATCGATGGCGGAGCAGGTATTTTGTAAACAGTTGCAACATAACAATTAGCGCGAACAACCAAACCAATGCCCACCGTTTACAAACCCATTATTGGTTTCAGCGCAAATGAGGCGTTCAGCAGCCACAGCCCCAAAAGCAATAGCAGGGCACCGCCAAGCGCTCCCACACCACCTGCTACTAGCGTCCACAGCGGTGACCGGTGAGCGACCACCGCACTCGCCCAACTCCGGGCCTTCGTGGCAAGAAAGGCCAAAACGACAACAGTGACCGCGGTCCCCAGGGACATCGCCATCACGGCAAGCGCGCCATGCCAAATTATGTCCATCACAGCGGCTAGGATCAGCACCAACACTGCTCCGCTGCACGGGCGCAGCCCAATCGCCAATACCACGCCAACCATCGCATGACGGCTGTCAACGGTGTCAATTTCAACCGCGCTGGGCAGATGCCGGCAGCCACAACCATCCCCGTGTACATGACCGGCATGGTCGTCGTGGACTTGGCCGGTTTCATGCCGCAACTGGCGAACACTATGGGCCAAGGTGGCTGCGGCGCGTGCTAGCAGATAAAGTCCGACGATTGCAAGTAGAGTGAAGCTGACCCGCGTGGCCCACAGTGATGCGGTTTCTGTCTCCCTCGGCAGCCAGCCGGCCATACCAACCAGGCCGTAAACCAGCAACAGCGCCGTTACGCCCTGCAGCAGCGCCGCGCTCGTCCCCATGGCGATACCGCGATTCAGCCGGCTTCGTTGGGTCAACAGGTAGGTCGTCAACACGGCCTTCCCATGTCCAGGCCCTGCGGCATGCAAGACACCGTAAAGAATGCTCATCAGTACCAAAGCCCAGCCCACACCATCCTTGCCACGCAGGTCTCGTAACTCCCTCGTCAGCGCACGGTGAAACTCGCGCTGCTTTGACCAGACCCAGGTCGCAGCCTGATCCCAGACGGCGACTGCCTGCCTGGCACCAGCGTATTCATCACCTGTGGACTGCTCGATGATGGTTCGCTCACCCAGCAGTATATTTGTCGCATGCGATTCGGCCGAGAACACGATCGCACCCATCCATGCGAGAAAAATGGCCAAAGAGCAACTCACTCGCATCGAATGGTCACCGTTTCAGAGAACTGAATGCCGAGGTCATCACCACCGCTTTCATTTATCCCGAGCGAGGCCGCGTAGGCGACCAGGGCCGCGTCCGGTCTTGGCGCTTCGAGATGGTATCGACACGCCGGTGGCGCGTCTTTGAGCACGATGGCCGGCCCCTCTTCGGCGTGCAACATCTCGACAAAGTAAGTCGGCTCCGCGACCCGATAGACAATGTCGCTTTTCGTCGGGTCCAACGGTACTGTCATCGGCAGGCGGAATTCGATCTCGATCCGATGATCCCGCATGCCAATCCGGGTTTGCTCGGGGGTGCCTAATTTGGCCTCTCCACCTTCGTGTTCAATCCGAATAAAGTAATGATGCTTCGATGTGTTACTCAGTATCTGATTGAGGATCGCCTGTAATTCCTCCCCGGTCGCGGCTGCATCATCGGTCAGCAACACCGAGTAGTAATCATCGAATAACCAGCGCAGTTTCACGCCGCTGATCAGTCCCTTTGGATTGAATTGCCACTCGGCGAATACATCGATCCAATGGTGGGGATGGGCCTGTGGCGCTGAATTGCCGAGCAACAGCAGCAGCATCAATCCGGCCATGCCGCATCTGTGGTAATGCCGTACACCCATCACGTCTTGGCAGCAGCGCGTTGAAACCAGGCCAACACCTGCTCGCGATAGGAATCACCGTACAACCTCGCGAAACGTTGTGATTCCTCGTGGTGCGGATCACCGAGAACGGCGATGCGCGCCTGAAGAAACTCGGGCGTCAACGCCAGACCGCATTTGACTTCTATGCAATAGCGCCAACTTGTGTAGTCGCCGGGAAACAGTTCCGCGGCATAGCGTGCGGTGTCGTCGGCCATGGGGTCAGTCCTCGTCGTGCTCGGCAGACCACTTCGGGAAGGGGTCGTCGAACGTCTTCCAGGTGTCCGGGCCGGCCGCCAGCTCGACATCGGCGAGCAGACAGCGATCGGGGATGTCGCGGGTCCGCTCAGGCTCGAGGTACCGGCCGATGAACACGATCTCCTGGCGGCTAGCCCTGATGCCTCACGAACCGAGCGCCTGCGCGAGTGTCGTCGCGTTGTGGCGCATCATTTCGAGATAGGTTGGCGCAGGACCATCCTGGTCGGAGAGCGCGCCAGGATAGAGCGTCCCGCCGATGGTGGCGCCAGTCTCGTTAGCGATCTGCTCCAAAAGGCGCGGGTCAGCGACATTCTCGACGAATGCCGCTGCGATACCTTCAGCGCGCATCTGCTCGATCAAAAGGGCGACGTCCTGCGCCGAAGCTTCGCTGTCGGTGCTTAGCCCCTGCGGTGCGAGGAATGTCAATCCGTAGTCGCGGCCAAAGTACTGGAACGCGTCATGAGACGTGACGACGGTGCGGCGGTCGGCCGGCAGGCTTGCCACGATCTGGTGGATCTCAGCATCTAACGCCTCGATCTCGGCGACGTAAGCTGCGCGGTTCTGGTAGAAATCGGTCGCATTCGCCGGATCGGCCTGGGCCAGAGCGGCAGTGATGTTGTCGACATAGGTCACGGCAAGGCTGAGGCTCTGCCAGGCGTGCGGGTCAAATGCGCCGTGATGATGGCCATGACCCTCGTCATCCGCGTGATCTTCGCCTTCGTGTTCTCCGTCTTCGTGCGCTTCGTTTTCGGCATGCTCTTCACCTTCGTGATGCTCTTCATCCTCGTGGTGCTCTTCGCCTTCTTTGAAGGCCATCGGTTCGATCCCTTGGGTTGCAACCACGCGCGCGCCATCGAAATCGGAGGCGTCGATCAGCCGGTCCAGCCAGCCTTCGAACTCAAGCCCGTTGACGATGAGCACCTCTGCTTCGCTCACCGCACGCGCGTCGGCGGGGGTCGGCTTATAAACGTGCGTATCGCCATCGGGGCCGACGAGTGTCGTGACGTTCACGTGGTCGCCCCCGATTCGCTCCACCATGTCGCCAATGATCGAGAAAGTCGCGACCACGGGCGTTGGTTGGTTTGACTGCGCCACCACGGGTGCGGCGAGCGCCAGGGCGACAACGGCGGTTGCAGATCTTAGAAGGGTTCTATGCAATTTCATAAGGCTTCTCTTTCAGGATTCGAAGTGAGGACGTGGCAGGG
>JASJAT010000191.1 GCA_030066885.1 Arenicellales bacterium
AGAATACCCACCCAGGCTGCCCGCAGGTGGGTATCTCTCGATGTATATTCGATGAATGGAGAGAAGGTAATATCGTAGGCCGCGGGCGCCGATAAAAAATCGAAACTGAATTCCTTACCGATCGCTTCGAGGTTGATTGCCACGTTGCGCGCGACCATCGCCAGTAAAGCAAATAAGATTGCCATGGTGATGATCTGGATGATGACGGCGCGGCTTTCTTCGTTGCGCCACAGGCGGGACAGAATATTGCCGGAAGTATCGACAGGCGGTGCGGTTGCGGTTGTCGCAGGAGTTGAATTCATGAGATTTAAATCCCCCTATTCAACTTTCTCGAATCGGCTCTGTAGGCGACTCACTGTAACAAAAACGTGCTGGTTTCCCAAGGGAAACCAGCACATATCTAGGTTATTGTTGTTGTGTCAAAATTATGGCGACTCAGCGGAATGGTGGCGCGTATTGTAGTCCGCCGTCAGTCCACTGTGCATTCAATCCCCGTTCGAGACCAATCGGGGTATTCGGACCGATGTTACGTTCAAAGATCTCGCCGTAATTACCTACTTGCTTGATGATCTGGTAAGCCCAATCAGTGCTCAAGCCCAGTTCTTCACCCTGGTTGCCTTCTACACCCAGCATACGCAGAACTTCCGGGTTCTGGGAGCCTTTCATCTCGTCCGCATTGGCCGAGGTGATGCCCAATTCTTCCGCGGCAACGGTGGCGTAGTACACCCAGGTAACGATATCCGACCACTGGTCGTCCCCGTGACGGGTGGCGGGACCCAATGGCTCCTTGGAAATGATTTCCGGTAGGATGATGTGATTTTCTGGATCCGGGAACGTCGATCGCGAAGCGGCAAGCCCCGATGCGTCCGTGGTATACACATCGCAACGGCCGGCCAGGTAGTTCTGCCGGGCTTCGTCGTTGGTTTCAATCGGAACCGCTTCGTATTTCATGCCGTTGGCATGAAAGAAGTCCGCCAGATTAAGTTCAGTGGTGGTACCGGTTTGGATGCAAACGGAAGCGCCGTCCAGTTCCTTCGCGCTGCTGACACCGAGTTCTTTATTGATCAAAAAGCCCTGGCCATCATAGTAATTGACGCCATGAAAACGGAGCTTCACGCCAACGTCACGGGAGAACGTGATGGTGGTGTTGCGCCACAATACGTCGCCTTCACCGGCGTTCAGCTTGGTAAAACGGGTTTTACCGGTAGACGTCACCGCCTTGATCTTTTTCGCGTCCCCCAGAACGGCTGCTGCGGTAGCGCGGCAAAAATCGATGTCAAAACCGTGCCACTCACCCGCGTCATCCGGAAAAGCAAACCCGGGAACGCCGGTGCTGACTACGCAGTTGAGTTCTCCACGGGCCCGCACATCCTCCAACGTACCCGCTTGGGCGCTACTGGTGATGCCCAGAGCCAACGTAGCGGCGGACAAGATTAGAGTGGATCTAAGTTTCATTTGGACTCCTCTGTTGGTAGTTGTGATTGGTTTCTTTTCTTTACCGATCTGGCCGAGAGGCACACCCCCTGGACCAATAAACCGGCATTGGTCTAATGATAACCTCGTATCAAGGCGATTTGCTACAGTTTTATGTCAGGCGGTTCCTGTTCTCCTTCTAGTCAGTACAATCCTTAGAATAAGTCTAAATAAATGCAATTCCTCGCAGTTTAATAAACAACAAACAAATGGATTTTTAGGAGTTGGGGTAACGACTGTCCTTGGCCAGTCAGGATTCAACGGGCTAAAAGATCTGGTCTTTCAGTTTCTCAGTTTGTGCGGAGAGCTTCTCCAGCCCTTTACTGTCAAACGTTTGTTTCGCTCTGTCGAAATAATCTTTAGCTCGACCCATGTCGTCATTGGATACATAGAGCAACGCGAGCGCATCGGGTTGGCGGTGAAACATGGCCCTTTTGGAGACATTCTTTAAGGATTTACTGGCGAGTAAGCGTAGATTCCATGCCCGTTCTTGGTCGCCCTGAGAACGGTAGTGATAGTAGAGTTGCCGATAGTCTTTTGCCCGTTCTATCTGCTGAACGCTGCGTTCAAACTCGGCGTAACTGCGTTCGATCTCTTGCTCAATGTCGTATACCCTCCAGGTTTCGATACCCGCCCGTTTGAGTGAGGCGACGGTATCATAAGCCCGTTTTAGCTGCCCTGAGGCCGCGTACAGGTTGGCCGCTTCCATGGCCGCCTGTTCAGCCTGAAAAGCACTATTACTCTTCGTATAGAGTTGAACCAACGAGTAGTAGGCACTCGCTGCTGCACCAAATCGATTCACGGCCAGGCTTTCATCGATGACATGCTTTAAGTTCTGCTCGGCCGCGGCGAAATGTTGTTCGCTCAACTGCCATCGGGCAATCAACAGCCGGTCATACGCGTCGCCCGCAGTTCGCGCAAGTTCTCGGGCTTTGACGTGTGTGCGTCCCAATTGCATATACACCTGAGCAGAACCCACCTTGTCGTTGAGGTTTTCGTAAACGTCCAGTGCTTCCAACAGATACACCTCGGCCGCATCCAAATCTTGTTCCTCGACCGCAACTTGGCCCAGCAACGACAGCACATGAGCCAGTTGTGATTTGTTTCCCTCGACCACCGCTTGTGCCGCCTTGTTCAAGAGACTGTCGCGGAGGAGGCCGAACTCCTTATTTTTCAACAACGTCGCTAAGTCTTCACCAATTTCCCGAACGGTCTGTTCAGTCTTTAAGACCATTTCCTGCTCAAGCTCAGTGTCAAATTGAAGACGCTCCATGACATCTACAGCGGGGGACGCGGTAGTCTTAGCTGTAGTCTGAGGTGTGGTAACGACGATGGGTGAGTAGGGGCTATCCGTTTGCAGCAGGAAATAACGCAGCGAAAAAAAGCCGACTAAAGACAGTATCCCGATGATGACCAGATAATTATGCTTAAATGATTTCAGCTGCATACCTCTTACCTAATGTGGCAGGATACAGACCGCCTCAGGCCTAGATTTTAACAAATTACAGGATATCAGGGATATGTCCAGGACAGTAGTGAGTTCCTAGTCTTCTGGTTGCGAGTGGAACAGATCTTTAAAAATTGCCCTAGCTGCCAGCCACTAGTCCTCTCGCCACTACAAATCAATAACCTTTCTTCAAGTCGACGGTATTTAAGAGTTGTTGTCCAGCCCCCCAGCGCTCAAGATTAGACATAAAGAAGTCGATAAATCTGTCTTGCCAGTTGGCCACCGAATCTGAAACATGAGGGGAAATAACCAAATTAGGTAAATCCCATAGCGCACTGTCTTTGGGTAGGGGTTCCGTTTCGAAAACATCGAGGTAAGCCCCAGCTATGTGTTTGTTTCTAAGTGCATCCACCAAAGCGGCTTCATCGACCACACCCCCTCGCGCAGTGTTGATCAGTACGGCACTGGACTTCATGCGTTGAAATTCATCCCTGCTAAAAAAGTGCCGGGTGCGATCGGTCAGAGGCACATGGATGCAAACATAGTCTGCCTCCGGTAGAACATTATGTACGTCATCCAGCGCAAACATTTTGTCGACGTCGTCCACGGGTGTCAGTGAGTTTTTAATTCCCAAAACACGCATCTTGAAGGCTTTGGCAAGCGTGGCGACCGCCGAACCGATACTACCGACCCCGATGATAAGAACGGTTTTCTGCGAGAGGGAGACCCAAGAATTCTGCCGCCATAGTCTACCCCGTTGCTGTTCCATGTAAGTTGGAAATCCAAAACTCCACATTAGCATGGCAGCCATGACAGTCTCTGCCATGAACCGACTGCATATTCCGGAAGAGTTAGTCACAGTCAGACCCTCCGGAAAGGGAAGTAAATGCTCAATACCGGCTCCGGCAACATGCACCCACTCCACCGATGGAAGGGCAATGTATGATCTGTGAATGGCTGCAGGTATAGGTTTACCTTTCCAACTGAAAATAACTTCGGGTGCAAATCGCCTGACGTTCGCCCCGGACGTCGCGTTTGGACAGGCCTGAAAATCTATATCCGGGAAACGGTCTTTCATCGAGTCAAGATAGTCCTCGGCTTCATCGTGAATAACCAGAACCCGCGTATTCATGCCGTGCGTGTTTTTAGTTGTATATACATCATAGTAGTAGGGCTCATTACTACGACTTCATTCGCCACCACACATTGGGTCTTGCCTACTTGCCACCGGTCACGTCAATAAAGCTTCCCGTTGTATAAGAAGCGTCCTCCGACAGTAACCAAAGTATCGCCTTAGCAACTTCCTCTGGGGTGCCACCGCGCTTCATAGGTACAAACTCCTTAACGCGGTTTACACGGTCGGGTTCGCCACCCGAGGCATGGATTTCGGTATAGATGAATCCGGGGCGAACCGCATTGACTCTGATGCCCTCCTGCCCGACTTCTTTAGCCAGCCCAATGGTGAATGTATCAATCGCACCTTTTGATGCAGCGTAGTCGACGTATTCTCCCGGCGAGCCTAACCGAGAAGCACCGGACGACACGTTAACGATAGCGCCCCCATTTCCACCGTATTTAGTGGACATACGTCTAATTGCCTCTCGTGCACAGACAAAACAACCGGTAATGTTGGTGGCGAATATACGATTAAGCCTTGCGGCATCCATGTTGTCGACACGGGTCTGCAAATCTAGGATGCCGGCATTGTTGACCAGCGCGGTGACCGGACCCAGTTCCCTATCTACGGTATCAAACAAGCGTTCTACGTCCGCCTCAACAGCAACGTCGGCGGCCACTGCAATAGCTTGACCATCACTATCTGTTATTTCGTTGACTACGTCCTGAGCCGATTTTTGATTGTGTAGATAGTTAATACAGACTGTGTAGCCATTGCGCCCAGCCTGCAGAGCGGTGGCGGCGCCGATACCACGGCTACCGCCGGTGACAATCATTACCTCTTTTCTCATCCGAGTTTGGCCCCGTTAGGCACATCTCTTTCAGGTATTGCCAGTACTACTGATCCGTTTGTTCTATAAAACCCCGTGACGAGGCACTCGGAACGCATAGGGCCAATCTGCTTTACAGGGAAATTGACTACACCAATGACTTGTTTGCCGATTAATTCTTGAGGGGTGTAAATGCCGGTCAGCTGTGCGCTGGATTTCTTGACCCCAATCTCAGGGCCAAAGTCTATGGTGATTCTATACGCGGGCTTACGAGCTTCCGGAAATTCCTCCGCCGATAATATGGTCCCGACACGCAGTTCAACTGCTTCAAATTCCTGCCATGTGATCTCTTTCTTATTTTCATTCATGTTTGCTTCAGCTGATGTGTTTTACTGTGTTAACCAGCTCTGAAAGCGCCTCGACGCAATTGAGTTCCAGTTTTAACGTGAATTGGTCATCGGCTCGTGTATACCCCAAGTTGACTGCAGCGATAGGAATGTTGTTCGTTTTAGCGAAGCGACAAAACCGGTAACCCGAATAGATAACGAGTGAAGAACCCACGACAACCATACCGCCGGACCGCTGTAGAGAGGAGAATGCTGCCATTACGCGTCGTTTTGGAACCGATTCACCAAAGAAAACCACATCAGGTTTGAGTATGCCGTTGCATCGGTTGCAATGAGGGACGTTGAACTCAGATATGTCTACGTGTTCGAGTCGGGCATCACCATCTGGTGCCGTTTCAGGGCACTGTTGATTAAATGCCGTGTTGACCTCGACCAGTCGATCCTGAATCAGTTTGCGACTAAAGCGATGACCACAACCCATGCATCGAGTCATGGCGAGGCTTCCGTGTAGCTCGATGACATTGCGTTGTCCCGCTTTTTGGTGCAAGCCATCCACATTCTGGGTCACTAAGGTGGACACCAATCCGATTCTCTCCATTTCCGCCAAAGCTTTGTGCGCTAGATTTGGTCGAGCATTTGCGACTCGCGGATAACCCAACATACTTCTTGCCCAGTAGCGCTGTCGTGTTGTATGGCGCTGCATAAAATCTTGGTATTGCACGGGCTGTGCGTGCTTCCATGCGCCATTCGCGTCTCGATAATCAGGTATTCCGGATTCGGTGCTGCACCCGGCTCCAGTGAGTACAAATAACGGCTTGTTAGTCTGGACGAAATCAATTAGTCGTTCGAGTGGTGCCCTGGGATTTGGGGGCTTCATAAATTCATGCGTTCGCAGCGAGTTATGCATGTACAATAAAATGCTCCATGTGCCTCTAACCCAAAATTGCTTTATATCATATGTATATCAATCTAGCGGAACTCAGTACCAGTCAAGTCTATTTCACGATGATCCAGACAGTGATTCCTCGTCCAATTGCATGGGTGTTATCGGAGAATAGGTCTGGTAGTTATAACCTTGCCCCGTTTTCTTATTTCAATGCTGTCTGTAGTAACCCACCACTCATCATGATATCCATAGGTAAAAAGCCTGACGGAAGTTTTAAGGACACACTTGTTAATATTGAACAAAGATCGCATTTCGTAGTGCATATTGTGAGCCGGGATTTGTTGTACCCGATGAACCAAAGTTCAGCCACGTTAGAGGAAAACGAGTCTGAATTGGAGATAGCTGGACTGCAGACTGAGCAGTTTGAAGGAAGCCCTGTACCTAGGCTGGCAGATGCCCGCATTGCATTCGCCTGTGAGAAGTTCGATATATACAGGCTCGGCGATACGCCGCAATCTTTGGTGCTGGGAAAGGTATCCCGTATCTACGTAGACGACGAAGTGCTTGAGACCGATGAGAAGGGGCGCATGACGGTAGCGGCGGAAAGGGTAGATCCACTGGGACGTCTGGGGGCCAGTGAGTATGTTTCCTTTGGTGAGAAACTGCGTTTGAAGCGCCCTGCCTGACGCTGCAGGAGCGGTGCCCTCGCCGCGATATTCGGTATGGCCTGTACGGCAGATCTCATTGAGGTCTTACATTGTTCTCTCG
>JASJAT010000192.1 GCA_030066885.1 Arenicellales bacterium
TTCGAGTCTATTATGGTTGCAAACGTGTTAATGAACTCTTCAAACTCGTCTTCATTTATAGTGAGAGGCGGATCTATTCGGAATAAAGATCCTCTGTTACACACAATATACCCTTTCTCTATTAGCTCATCGTATATGTCGTCTCCAACTTGCTCACTAATCAGGTCTACAGCGAACATTAATCCCCTGCCACGAACCCCAAGAATTATTTCGCTATCCACGAGTGAGTTAAGTTGGGAAAGAAACACCTCTCCCTTCCTTTTTGCATTCGCAATCACGTTTTCGTCTTTTATTGTTTGTATGACTTCGCGAACGACCGCAGCACCTAAGGGATCATTCTGATGCGACTGTGAATATTTAAAGGGTTTCTCTTCCAACTCTTTCACTATTGCATGGCTTAACACCGCAACACTGATGGGGTATCCGTTCCCAATACCTTTCCCAATGCCAACCATATCTGGTTCGATACCATAGTGTTGATAGCCAAACCATTTTCCTGTCCGGCCAATTCCAGTGGTCACTTCGTTTGCAATTATTTTCCCTTTGTTCTTCCGAACAATCTTCACCATATTTTGAATCAGTGTTTTTGGAGGGAATCTAACAAATCCGGAGGCGCTTCCAGGTTCGAATACAAAATCGGTTATATCTTCTGGAATAGTCTGAAGTGCTTCACAATTTAGATCACACTCTTTGTTCTTCAAGCAGGTTTTACACTCTTCCCAGTTAAAGCTATGCCAGCCTTCGCTTCTATTGATGACCGAACTATATGATCCGAGATACGCATCGTGGAGAGTCAGGGTCTTCTGTTTTCCCATAACATGTCTTGTAATCTGCCTTATTATTTCAATTGCTTCACTTCCAGAACTAAGAAACACACACTTTCCATCTTCGAATTTCGTGATAGATAAGATTGATTTCGCTGCTTCATCAACGATCTCATTCGAATAACAGAATCCTGAGTGCATCAGGGAATCGATTTGTTTTTTGATTACCCTATTGATTCTCTCGTTTTTATGACCTAATGCTGTGCACCATACCCCTGATTCTAGGTCCATGTATCGTTTCCCATTCTCGTCAAACAGATACACCCCTTCACTGTTTACGATATTTGGGATCTTCAGTTCATGTCCCGTACAGTTATATACGTTTTTCATTTTTCCTAATCTCGACAGCCCTTGATCGGAGTCCCACTCAGACCCCGGGCACCTGTCTGCTTGAACGCCACACCCAGCATGTAGGGTCGCCACAGAACGGATCGAGAGTACTTCTCCACTACCCGATCGATGGCAAATGCCGCGAAGTACGCGTAGCCAGAGCTGAAATCGAACCAGAACTCGATCGGACCTTTCGCCATCGCTCAAGCGTTGCTACCTAGTTAATAATTTAAAAATTTATCCGCTCGACCTTTAGGGTATTGTTGTTCCCAGTTTTGTCCGTCGAACCGAACAATCTCCATATTAACGACAGAACCCTCGTCCAAGCAGCGCACATTGACATTGTATGCATCTGGATGGGATCTCGGAATATAAAAAGACTTTATGCCGCAATGTTTACAAAAAGTATGTTTGGCCACTCCGGTATTGAATTGATAAGTTGTCAAACAGTCCTTTCCTTGCAACAAGGTAAATTTATCCTTCGGCACGGTAAGACCGAGGTATCCAGATTTACTACAGATTGAGCAATTACATTGTGATACTTTTAATTTGGTAGGGGCAAGGATCTCAAATCTGACGCGCCCACAATGACACCCACCGCTATGTTTAATCATCACATTATTCAGAGAACGATAGTTGCAAAGCTCATGATACATAAAACTCGCCCCAGGCAAACCTGCCTGGGCAAGTGTTTTGGAGTGCCGCATTGAGACTTCAGTCGCGCATACTCAGAAACGGCAACTCTTGCTAACTCATTCACCAACCTGGACACTACCGAGATCCATGTATTTAACCAGGAGGAGAGCATGCCCTATCGCAACGATCACATAGAGACCCGTCTCGTTCATGCTGGCGAGCCTCGGATAGGTGGGGCTGTTGGTATGCCCATCTTCCAATCCTCGACGTTCGTCGACCAGGGTGAGGGCAGCTATCATGACATCAGATACATTCGTTTGAACAATACGCCGAACCACTTAGCGCTAAACGCGAAGTTGGTGGCGCTGGAAAACGCAGAAGCAGCGCTCGTTGCGGCAAGCGGCATGGCAGCAATCTCGACGTCGATTTTGACAGTGTTATCGAGTGGCGATCACATGCTGGCGCAGAACTGCCTGTACGGAGGTACGCATGATTTTGTGACTAAGGATCTCCCTAAACTTGGCATCGATGTTGACTTTATCGATGCTGAAAGTCCGGGTGACTGGAACCAAAAACTGCGTCCCAATACCAAAGCCGTCTATGTAGAATCCATGACCAACCCGCTGTTGGAGGTCGCGGACTTAGAAGGGATTGTTGACTTCGCAAGGCAGAATAACCTCGTGTCCTTAATTGACAATACCTTCGCCAGTCCGGTGAATTTTCGACCAGTGGAGAGAGGCTTCGACCTTTCGCTGCACAGTTGTTCTAAATATCTCAATGGCCACAACGATATCGTTGCCGGTGCGGTCATTGGACGTGCTGACCTCGTCGATTCCATCAAACATAAGCTGGACCACCTTGGCGGTACTCTTGATCCGCATACCTGCTTTCTATTGCACCGTGGTATCAAAACGCTGGCCGTACGCATGCGCCATCAGAATGACAGTGCATTGCGTGTCGCTCGTTTCCTCGATGGTCACCCGAAGGTTGACAGAGTTAATTACCCAGGCCTCGAATCCCACCCAGCACATCAACGCGCGCGTGCATTGTTTGAGGGATTCAGTGGCATGCTGAGTTTTGAGATCAGAGGTGAAGGGGCGGCGAAACGCTTGCTCAAGCATCTCACTATACCCATCGTTGCTCCTAGCCTCGGCGGTGTGGAGACGCTAATAACAATACCGGCATTGACCTCACATTCCGGCCTTTCGCCGCAGGAACGCCACCAACTCGGTATCACTGATAATCTCGTGCGTCTCTCCGTGGGTATCGAAAATGCTGAAGACCTGATCACTGACTTTAAGCACGCATTGGCTGAATTACCTTAACCAGGCCCTCAGAGCACATGCATGGCAATACACCCATCCTCGTAAACGAAACTCGACGTGTATCGTATCTTTTAAGGATAATGACTGTATGACAGCACGCATTTCTCAAATAGGTATCGTTGGCGCCACAGGTATGGTTGGTCAAGTGATGCGCACGCTGCTCATCGAGCGAATGTTTCCCACTGAAAAAATACGCTTCTTTGCTTCCTCACGCTCAGCCGGCACCACTTTGGATTGGAATGGTCACCAAATAGTGGTTGAAGATGCGGCCCTCGCTGACACAAGTGAATTGGATATTGCGGTATTCTCAGCTGGGGCCAGCACGTCCCGGGCACTTGCAGAAAAGTATGCGAGTCACGGTACGCTTGTGGTCGATAACTCGTCGGCTTGGCGGATGCATCCTGACGTGCCGTTGATTGTCTCCGAGGTAAACCCGGGAGATATCCATGCAGCGCCTATGGGTATCATCGCCAACCCAAACTGTACAACGATGGCAGCCATGCCCGTGCTCAAACCGCTTCACGATGAAGCCGGACTCATTCGCATGGTCACGAGCACCTATCAGGCAGTGAGCGGTGCGGGTGTAGCCGGAGTAGCAGAACTGGAGGATCAATTACAGGCCGCCAGCTCGTCTGCATCTAATCTGACTTATGACGGTCGAGCCATTTCTTTTCCAGTACACACAGTATTTCCCCGTACGATTGCATTCAACATCGTGCCACAAGCCGGTGACATTATTGATGACGGTACGGGAGAGACGGTTGAAGAAAAAAAATTACGGGACGAAACCCGAAAAATTCTCCACATCCCGGACTTGCGCGTATCCGGAACCTGCGTACGGGTGCCAGTGTTTTCGGGTCACTCGCTTTCGTTAAACCTAGAGTTCGAGCGCGATATCACAGCCCCCCAGGCTGTAGAGATCCTTGATCAGGCTCCAGGCGTGGTTGTTACCGACATCCCCAATCCGTTGAAAGCTGCTGGAGAGGATCCAAGTTACGTTGGCCGTATACGTCAGGACCATTCGATTGAGGGCGATCATGGTCTCACGTTGTTCGTATCGAATGACAATCTGCGAAAAGGTGCCGCATTAAATGCTTTGCAGATCGCGGAGTTGTTAATCGATGCAGCACTCGTAAAGTCTATGCGTTAATCGTATGGCCACTCATGGCCGTGTAGAAGGCTAAAAAGGTGCATTAGTAGAAGACCAAAGACAAGCTTGTTACATACAATTCATAATCGTTGGCTAGAGAGTGTCGGGAATGACTGGTCCTGGCCGGAACCTGAAGTTAAATGCGTCGCTAAGATCCGGTTAGGCGAGGATACCCCGACTGGCTCCTTTTAGTTGCGACCCCCTCCCATGTTCCCGCAATCCCAAAGGGTCATCGGGATTGATGTTCGCCATATAGGGTATGTGGCGATCGCGGTCCGTTAACTGGTATACGAGCCCTAGCCAGTTGTTGAACATAGCCTTACCGGTATCTGCCCATGTGTTGTCCAAAAACGGTAACAATGCGTCCTCAGGAAAGTCTGGCGCTGGATCGCTCCTTGCCTTGGCAGTAATAATCTTTACCTTATACTCTTCAAGTAACGATGCTGCCTCTTTCGAAAAGTAATGTTTCGGGAACGGTGGATAATCTGGTCGTACACCTGACCATACCCGATTAACCTCGCGTTTATATTCCTTAAGCAAACTACTTTTGTCATATTCTGGGTGACCCTGAAAGTATATAAAACGGAAACCGTCGGGGCTGGTAGCCAGGTGTACACAAGCTTCAGCACTGTCGGCCAACACCATCAGTCCTGATTTTTCGAGTTGATCACGGGAAACTTCATAGACATGTGACTGAGGTGCATCGAAACGGGTGTTTGTGTTCAATACAAGCGGATGCTCAGGTCGCACGATTTGAGTTGAGTAAACACCCCAGCGCTTCTCGGGGAGCTTAAACCGCTGGATACCGTGATAGCGCTTGACTGCCGCATGGGTTGCTAGACACGAACACAGAGTCGAACAGATATTCTCCCTAGCCCATTCCAGAACCTGCATCAGATTTTCATAAAAGGGTTCATCCTCGAGTACCGGCTGAGCTGGATTGGCGCCGGTGATGACGAGTGCGTCCAGTCCTTCCATTTTTAGCTGGTCAAAGTCCTCGTAATAACGCTCAACGTGCCCGCGAGCTTTGTCCTGCCGTTCAACGCCAGGCATGGTGAAAAGATGAACATAGAGCTGGGCGATCCGGTTACAGGAACCTAGCAAACGTAAAAACTGACGTTCTGTGGCTTCCAGTGCAGCATCCGGCATCATATTCAGTATTCCGATGTGGAGCTCGCGAATGTCTTGGGTCAGTGCACGTTCCTGAGTCAGCACATCGTGGCCCTCTTCATGCAAACGGCGGAAGGTGGGCAGATCATTGTGAGCGACAAGTGGCATTGATGCTTATATTATTACCAAGTGCAATCGGATACGACTTTTAGAACCTGCAGAAAGGCAACTAAGCGGGCTACCGCCAACCAAAAGCAGGTTTGATTATACTGCCATCTTCAAAACGGAAATGGGCGAGTACGAATCCAGATACGATTGAAGGTGATCGCAAAGTTCTCGCGCATCATCCTCCACACCATGGATGAAACTGGACTTGCGGCGCCGCATGAATGGCAGGCCAAGCACATACATGCCTGGCGCATCGACCACGCCACCGTCGTGCCGAATTTGCCCTTTGCGATCGAGCACTGGCACGTTCAACCACGAATAGTCGGGATGGAATCCCGTCGCCCATAGGATTGTCTTGATTTCGCCGTTGGTAAGATCAAGTCCAAGGCAGCTTGCGTCACCAACTTCAGTAGGTGCAAATCGTTCAGCGGGTTCGATGCTTTGTTGAACGCCATTGGCATCTATCCACTCGTCAATGCTGTCGAGCAGCCTGCCCATCTTCAGATCCGCCAATGCACACACGTTGCGGAGTGAGCCGGAAAACTGAGCTTTCCCTGCACTAACACCAGCGAGACGTCCGACAAGACGAACTCCATCTGCCGTCAAAGCATTAAGATCCAATGTGACACGATTCTCGGTCCCAATCAGCTGCGGTGAAGGCACACGTCGTGCTCGCCTGATATCGTCGACTTCATCGTATCGTTGATCAGACACACCAATGACATGCATCCAATATTGGATATCCTGTCCACGATATACGCGCGGTATCCGGACGTGTTCGCCCACGGCCAGGGTAACCGGTCGACCTGAAGCATGAATTTCGTTGGCCAGCTGTAAACCCGTAGCCGATGCGCCGACAACCAAAACCCCACCGTCTTCAAGATCATTTGGATTTCTGTAATCGCGCGGCGTAAGTTGGACTACAGAATCAGGAACGGCGTCGCTAACCGCAGGCACTGTGGGTATGTTGAAAGCGCCGCTGGCGATCACCACCACTCGGGTTCGCCACGTACCTTGATTTGTCGATACCCAATAACCATCATCGCTCGACTCCACCGATGTTACTCTTGTACTCGTCCTGACAGGTGCCTTGGAAAATTTGGCATAGCTGTCGATAAAATGAATCACTTCATTCATCGACATGTAGCCATTGGGATCAGTACCGTTGTATTTATAACCCGGCAGACAGCTTTGCCAGTTTGGTGTCAGTAGTTTTAGTGAATCCCAACGCTCGTGACGCCAAGAGTTGGCGACTTCACCGCGTTCCAGGACCACGTGCTCAATGGATCGGTCGGTAAGGAAGCTACTCATCGCTAGACCGGACTGACCGGCCCCGATGATGACAACGTCAACAAAACCGTTGGCGGCTGTAGATGAACGCCGCTTTTGTCGCGCTCGCCGCGTACTTGAATCTATTGGTGTAGGCAAAGATCGGTGGATTTTGGTTTCG
>JASJAT010000035.1 GCA_030066885.1 Arenicellales bacterium
GACCTTTTGCGAGCATACATTCGAGTTTCGCGTATTGGTCGACGCCATTGCGACATACAACTATGTCGAGTTACCCGTGCAACCGGAAATTGCCATCGTACCGGGTAAACCAACGTCGTGGAAGCTTGTACTACCGACCGAGCGCGCCATAGGCGATCGCTTTCGTTTGTGTCTCAAAGGCGAGGATCGCTGGGGCAATCCGAGTAATCAATGTGACCAAGATTTTAATCTGCGATCGAATCTCACAGTCACCGGTTTACCCGAAACCGTTTCCTTCAAACCAGGTGAGTATTCGGTAATTGTTGAACCTCTCAGTGTCACTGAGCCTGGTGACCTGGTTATCGAATTGTCAGATGAGCAGGGAGGGGTTGTTGCAACTTCGAATCCGCTCCGTATCCACAAGGAAATGTCGCTCAGACCATATTGGGGTGACTTGCACGGCCAGTCGGAAGAAACCATCGGCACCAATTCGGCGCGTGATTTTCATGTATTTGCGCGAGACTGTGCTTTTCTCGACGCCACCGCACACCAAGGTAACGACTTCCAGATTACTCAATCGTTTTGGGAGCATCTTAACGACCTGACTCGTGAGTTTAACAAGGACAGTCGTTTCATTGCCTTTCCCGGCTACGAGTGGTCTGGAAATACGGGTCTGGGTGGTGATCGTAATGTGTTGTATATGTCCGAGGGGCGGCAGATCCATCGCTCGTCCCATGCGCTTGTCGATGATCTTACCGACATCGAAACCGACGCAAACTCAGCCGAGGATCTTTTTAGAGCAATAAAAGATGAGGATTGCGTTGTGTTTGCCCATGTCGGTGGAAGATATGCTGATATCAAGGTAGCCCACAATATCCGGCTGGAGCGTTCGGTTGAAGTCCATTCGGCTTGGGGAACGTTCGAATGGCTTCTCGAAGACGCGTTTGAGCAAGGCTACCGGGTCGGTATTGTGTCTAATTCTGACGGTCACAAGGGTCGCCCTGGTGCCAGTTATCCCGGCGCAACAAAGTTCGGTGCCTACGGAGGGCTCACCTGCATGTTGGCCCATGAGCTAACTCGTGCCGGCCTACTGCAGGCTTTACGGCGAAGGCATCACTATGGAACCACAGGTTGTAGGATGGTGCTGGAAACGAGGGCTGTGTTTGACCAGCCAGCCGAGGTATTTGAAGACGATCCAGCACTTGGCCCTTCAAACGTTGTCAGAGGATCCGCCGCGATGATGGGAGATATCGTCCGCAGCAGCGACCAAGCGGTTACCTTTCGAGTTGACGCAAACGCTTCGGCACCCATCGAACGCGTTGAAATTCGTAATGGACTCAATACGTTAGAGACATATCGCCCCTACGAGGAAAGTGATCTAGGCCGGCGTATCCGGATAATTTGGGAGGGTTCTGAATACCGCGGTAGGGGTCGAGAGACGATATGGGATGGCAGCGCGAGTTTGCACGGCAACGGTTTTGAGAAAGTAAGCCCGATCAATCGTTACAACCTTGATAAGAAGTTTGAGAGAACTTCATCGAAACTTGTTGAGTGGCAAGCGCTAACAACCGGAGGATTCGGTGGATTCGATGCATGGCTCGAAGATAAGGCATCGGGAACACTTAAGATCGACACTGCATTAGTCAAAACGGAAATTGAGATTCACAACATCGGTAGGGATGATCTAATTTTTGAGGGCGGGGGGATACGTCGACGCATTCGCGTATTCCGTCTGCCGGATACAAATCCAACAAGAACTGTGGAAATCGAACGACGGATTCAACTAAGCAAGGAGAGAGACGACGCTCTTTATATTTGCCTCACTCAAGAAGATGGCCACCTCGTTTGGTCCAGCCCGATTTATATTATTAACGAATAGGCTTACATGTTTCCTATTCGCGACGACAATCCTCACTTCCTGATCCCTTACGTCACCTACGGTATCATCGCGCTGAACATTGTTGCCTGGGTGTTTGCTCAGGGTCTGGGTACAGAACCGGCATTGTCCAAGTCTGTTTGTTTGCTGGGCCTGACCCCGGGTGAACTGTTAAACACCCTACCTGCCGGTACCCGGTTTCAAGTTGGTCCAAACACCTACTGCGTACTAACGGGATCGTCCAGTTTGCACACTTTGGTCACCTCGATGTTTATGCACGGCGGTTGGATGCACATTATTGGCAATATGTGGTTCCTTTGGATTTTCGGAAACAACGTTGAGGACTCTATGGGACACGTGCGGTTCGCATTGTTTTATGTGCTCTGTGGCCTGGCCGCCGCGGCGGGTCAGATTCTCTCCAATCCGGATGCGGCCGTTCCCATGGTAGGTGCATCAGGTGCCATCGGTGGTGTGATGGGTGCTTATATCGTTTTGTATCCTCGCGTTCATGTACACATGCTCGTATTCCTTGGTTTCTTTGTTACCACCTTCGCTGTTCCGGCCGTATTCATGTTGGGTTACTGGTTTCTGTTACAGCTCATCGGAGGCGTCGGATCGATCGGTGCCCAGGGCGGTGGGACTGCTTTTTGGGCACACGTGGGTGGTTTCGCCGCTGGTGCAGTGCTGGTCTGGATCTTCAAAAATCCAGATTTGCTGAATCGCCACCCCTATCACGGTTGGAACCAACAAAAGTCCCCTACCCAGAACTGGCGGCGGATTCGCTGAACAGAACTTTATTCACTCCCGAGAAACGTTTTTATCCAACGCTGGTAGTCGTCGCTTTGGGTGACGCGCTGCATCAAATCTGGTGTTGCAACAGTTTTGAGTTCCTCAGGCGGGATACCTTCACGCAATGCATCTAATGTTTCATAGACGGCCTGTACCGCTGCCATAAACGGTTGGTGGCCCCGCAGGCAAATGCGAACACCTTGACTGTACAGGTAATCCAGGTCCAGTAAATCAGGTCCGGCACCTCCCAGAATTATTGGGAGTTGTACAGCCGCGGACAGCGTGTCCATTTGGTCACGTGTACGCACACCGACCAAGAAGATAGCATCGACTCCTGCTTTCTCGTAGGCCCTCATGCGGGTCACAGCATCGTCGACACCGGTAATCGACACCGCGCTTGTCCGGCCGGCAATAACAAGATCTGGATCCTGACGACCCTCGAGTGCAGCCCGCATCTTGCCCACCCCTTCTTCGATCGAGATGAGTTGGGTATCGGCGACATCCCCAAAAGGCCGTGGCAAGACCGTGTCTTCGATAGATAGGGCTGCTACGCCTGCCGTTTCCAGCTCTTCTACCGTACGCTTCACGTTCAGTGCATTGCCATAGCCATGGTCCGCATCCACCACAATGGGCAAATCACAGGCGCGGCAAATTCGATAGCTTTGATCGGCAAACTCGCTGAGCGTGAGCAGGATTAAGTCTGGAGCACCCAGAACGGTCATCGATGCCACAGAACCTGCAAACATTCCGACCTCAAATCCAAGGTCTTCGGCAATGCGTGCGGATATCGGATCGAAGACGGAACCGGGATAAACACATCGGTCTTTGACTAGTAGTTTACGAAGACGCTGCCGGCGCTCAGTCCATTGCATGTTTCTAGGTCACCTCATAAAGGATTAATGTGGTGGGGGCTCTGCTAAACAGTGGATAAAGGTAAAAAGTTTAAAGAAAACAACTTTAACCTTTAAACTTTAAACTTTCTACTGAGGTTGCCTGTAGTCGTCTCGAGGCGGGCTAAAAATATCTAGGACTCGTGCTCCCTTTGACCCTGCTCTGATACCGTGTGGCGTGCCACCTGGGGTCCACCAAAAATCACCCGCACTGACCGGGATTTCTTCTCCATCCTGTAAACGAACGCCGTCGCCTTCGAGCAGAACCCCCCATTGTTCTTGCGGATGGCTATGAATGGACCCGAGCGCGTTCGGCTCGATCACCACTACCGATAACATCGCTTGATTACCCACAAATATACGGGCTTTTAATCCCGGCCCTAATTCACGATGGATACCCTGGCTCATGTTGTCTAGATTGAAAAAGTTCTTTGTTTTACTCATTTGCTCTCCGATCAACTTGGTTCCCGATGTTTATCCTCTCTTTTCAGGGTTTGTGGAGGATCACCAAAGATAATACAACTGCTATGAAATGTTAGCGCATTATTGTTGTTTATTGACGTCACCCGAGGTCGGAGATGCGCCATCATGCCCGACACAATCGCGCGTGTTTCGGATAAAGGCTTAATTGTCTATAATGGCTAGCATATTAGTGGTGGGTGGAAGATCCTGTCGTTTCTATGGATGCAAAACGGATCTTGATCATGAGTTCCAAAGGTGGGGTGGGTAAGTCGACGCTGTCCTCGAACCTCGCCAGCTATTGCTCGTTTAAAGGTCGAACGGCCCTGTGTGATCTCGACCGTCAAAAGTCCGGGGTACGCTGGTTGCAAAGGCGCGACCCCTCCCGTCGTAAAATCGATTCTCTGACCGACTGGGCCAGCTGTGGGAATGGGTACTACGATTGGATCGTCATAGATCCGCCGGCAGCTCTGACCGGCGCTGATTTAAAATCGTTGGTACTGTATGCCGATGCGATCGTTGTTCCAGTGTTGCCCTCGCCAATAGACATTCTTGCCGCGGCGGATTTCATCCGGGAACTAGTCGTCGATGGTAAAGTATTTACGTTGCGTAAACCTCTTGCAGTGGTTGCAAACCGGGCCCGGGCAAATACGTTGATTTATCGTGAATTGCGGAGTTTCCTGCAAAGCTTGAAGCTACCTTTCGCCACCACGCTTAGGGACTCGCAGAACTATATTCGCGCGTCCACCCAAGGGGTCGGGATCTTCGAAATGGATTCCAAAATCGTTGCTCGCGATGTAGAACAGTGGCAGCCTCTCTTACAATGGATCAAGGCGACTACGGGACAAAAAACATTTGGGCATTACAGACCCGCTCGGTCTACACCCGGGTCAACAGGAGAACGGAACCTGGCCGGTGCTATACACAAATTGTACAAGCAGTAGCATTGTAAATCCGCGTTGAAGGTTGCGGCATTAACAAATACCACACTAGCGACTCATTCCTAGCTACTGGGTCCTGTCGTTGTAGGAGCGGCGCCCTCGCCGCGATAATCGGCGCGAGGCGCGCCTCCTACATGTTTCTTTTAAGACCAAATAGGCGTCCAGATACTTTGCTAGTAAGCATTCCTACGTCTCGTTGTATTAGCAGCAAACACGGCAGCAAAATAAGAGTAAGGGGTGTAGCAAATAAAATCCCGTAACCCATGGCCAAGGCCATGGGGGCGGAAAAAGGATCGGATCCGCCTATGCCATAGGCCATGGGCAGGAGACCGGCAACGGTCGTGACCGATGTCAGCAAAATCGGACGCAGCCGGTGTTTGGCCGCAGTCACAATGATGTCACTGCTTGGGGTGTCGCGTTGCTCGTCTCGCAGACGATTGGCAAGATTGACCAGGATCAAAGAGTCGTTTACCACAATACCAGTGAGCCCGATGACGCCAAGCATGGCCAGAAATCCCAAAGACTGACCATGCAGGGCGAAT
This sequence comes from Arenicellales bacterium, assembly GCA_030066885.1. GTDB lineage: Bacteria > Pseudomonadota > Gammaproteobacteria > Arenicellales > JAANXG01 > JAHEKE01. Next base: position 5,477 of record JASJAT010000035.1, read on the forward strand.
GCGAAGATGACCCCGATCAGCCCGAAGGGGACGGCAAACATGACAATGATCGGTTGTGTCATTGAATTGAAAAGAAGCAACAGAACCAGGTATATACCCACGGCGGCGACGCCAAAGGCAACCACCAGACTACCCATGGACTTTTGGGTTTCTTCGGTTTCACCACCTGTAACGATACGCAGACCTTGCCAATCCTGGTCTAAATCGATGCTGTCAAGAACAGCCCGAGTAACCAATAAAGGAGTCGTTTTACCTTTCTCGATGTTGGCTGAGACCGTGATCGATCTCTCGTTGTCATAGTGATAGAAGTTGGAAGGGCCGGGGTCTACAGTAAAGTCGGCAACATCTTTGAGTTTGACAAAACGACCATCGCGATTAGGAATAATCAAATTACCTAATACCTCAGCCGAACCACGGGCCTTTTCCTCTAGGATCACTCTAAAGTCAACGTCCTCGTCACCATAGCGAACCGACGTAACGATCTCACCATCGTAAGCCAGACGGACGTTTCTGGACACGTCAGCAACACTCAGTCCTTGTTCTGCAAGCCGGATGTAATCCAAATCAATCTTGATTTGCTCTTTACCGGTTTTGTCGTCACGCTCGACGTCCTGTACACCTTCGATTTCATTTAGTCTGCGTACGATTAGGTCAGCCAGCGCTTTGCGCCGCTCATCATCACTCCCAACGACACGCAATTCAACTGGCCGTCCCACCGGCGGGCCACCGCTGTCGATGATATAGGTGAATTTGGTGAAACCTTTTAGTTGATTGGTTTGTTTTCTTAAATCTTCGACGATTTCATCCGCATTGCGTTCGCGCTGAGCAAACGCCGTAAGGTATACACCCATTAACGCCCAGTTTTCGTTTTCGCCCAGATTGAATTGGCCGTGGGTTCCGACGCGGGTGATATACGAGTCCAGCTCCCCTCTAGCAGAGGTAGAGCCGGAGCCGCGACCACCGGGAAGTGACGAAACAATGGCCTCCACCTCTTGTATTTTTTCTGCGGTGTGTTCCAGGGAAGAACCGCTCGGGAGTTCCGCAAGAATATAAAACTCATCTGCTGACTGGGTGGGAAAGAGCACGAAATCCATATATCTTGCGGCATACCAAAACGCACTGATAATTAGAGCGACAAAAACGGCCACCACAGCATAGCGGGTGCGTAAAAAAAGACTCAGTGCATTGCCAAACTGCTCTCGAAATCGAATAAACCACTGACTTTTTTTCAACAAGACTGTTTTATCACCCTCTTTTACACCCCCGATCAAGTGGGCAGGCATGATAAACAACGTGTCGATTAACGAAATCGTCAAAGCAATCACTACGACCAAGGGAATAACGAAAATAAAGTCACCTAGAGAACCAGTCATGAAAAACATGGGTACAAACGCAAGTGCGGTAGTAGCAATCGTTGTAAGCACGGGTTTGAACACCGTGTATGTCCCTTCTACTGCGGCGTCCAGTGGTGCCTTACCCATCTCACGATAACGCCAGATGTTCTCCGCGACGACTATGCCGTCATCTACAATGATCCCGATTACTAGAATCATCGCGCCCATGGCGATGGTGTCCAGGTAGGTGCCAAAGATCGGCAGCATAAAAAGCGTTCCAAGCAATACCACCGGAATGCTTAAGGCCACCCAGAATGCCGAACGCCAATCCAGAAATAGAGCGAGCATCAACATTACCAGTGCCAAGCCAAGTAAACCGTTGTAGATCACTACATTGAGACGGTTTCGCACCAGTCTGGACTTGTCATTGGAATAATCAATGTTTATTCCCTCGGGAAGTCGGTGCTGATTCTCGGCGACCAACTCCTTTATCGCGTCGACCGTGCGAATAATATCGGAAGACTCTTTTTTAAACACCAGAAATGAAATAGCCGGTGTACCGTTCATACGTGATAAAACTTTGGCGGGCTCGAAATCATCGCGCAGGACCGCAAGGTCTTTGACTCGGATGGTCGAACCCCCTTCACTGACACGCACAATAACTTCCCCGGCTTCCATAGGGTCGGTAAACTCAGCCAGCGTGACGATATTTTTCTCACTGGTGTAGGACTCGAATGACCCACCAGTGGCTCGAATGTTGCGGTTTTGGATGGCGCTTACGATTTCTTGCGAGGGGATTTGATATTTTTCAATAGCATCTTGATCGACTTCTAATTTAATTTCCCGATCCAGATAGCCGTATTTGGTCACGCTGGCTACACCGGGCAAAGCGAGCAGCGCCTTCTCTGCACGTTTGGCCGCCGTACGCAATGTCGAATAAGGGACTTCACCGGTTAAACCGACTTCGATAATGGGAATGGCCTTTGAGGTGGTTATTTCGTCAATGAGTGGGTCTTCGTCTACTTCTATTGGTAGGTCGGAAACCCTGGAGACCGCGTCGCGAACATCAGTTTTGATTTTCTCGTGGTTGCGGGCTTCCCGGTCTATCCAAATGCGAACAATAGAGATGTTTTCCATCGAAAACGAAACGTATTTTTGAATCCCATCCACCTCTTTCAGCTCTTCCTCTATTTTATTGGTCACATTGAGTTCGACGTCTTCTGGTGATGCCCCCGGGTAGCGGGTGGTAACCGTCATCTCCAGCAAGTCCACACTAGGAAAATTGTCACGCTGGATTACACTGAGCGAACTCAGGCCGAGAAAAACGATTAAAAAAGTCAGGACGTTAGCAAGGGTAGGCTGGTTAGCGAAGAAACGTATTAGAGATTTCATATCCGATTGTTATTCGTGCTCTTCACCCAACAACAAAGTTGATGAACTACGAGTAGATAGAAAACATGCAGGCTCGCGGAGTACTAATGGATAAATTTCGCTTTACCGAACATGCCGGGATAAAGTTTGTCCTGTTCGGGCAACAGGGCCTCGACGATAAATTCGTGCGTGGTTAGATCCCCCGATGGAATGATTTTGCTGACCGTTGCCTCAAGTTCGAGGTCATCGAGAGCATCGATGATAATGGTTATTTTTTGCCCTCTGGAGATGTGGGGAATGTCTTGTTCTTTGACGCTGGTGCGGAATTTCAAAGTATCGTGATCCTCGAGTACAAGCAACGGTTCCCCTGGTTCAGTCACGTCCCCTTTTTCAACGCGTTTCTTTATGATGATTCCAGCGAAAGGTGCCTTGATCTTGGTTTCATCAAGGATCGCTTTTGCTTTGGCAACATAGGCCTTCGCGCTGGCGACCGATTCTTCGGTGGCGGCATACTTAAAGTTGGCTTCGTCCAGGGCCTCAGCGGAAGCCGCCTGCTGTTGATGCAAGCTCTGGACCCGTTCGGCCAGTTTTTTTGTGTGTTTCTGGTTGAGCTCCTCTTGCTTCAGCCTCGCTTCCGCGCCGGCAAGTTCAGCACGTAACTCCGCATCGCCAATGTCGATGAGAAGGTCATCGGCTTTGACCACGTCACCTTCTTCCACGTTAATCGCTATAACCCGTCCAACAATTTTCGCAGCTAACGTTACACTTCGGTTGGGCATCACCACACCAGTTGATGTGGTCACCCGTTGGGTATCCAGGCTCTGTGCTAGGGAGGTAGACAATAAGAGTAAAAACAATGGTTTTAATAGTAGGTATTTTTTCATAATCGCAGGCTGTATAAATAAGCATAAAGTTTAAAGATTAAAGTTTAAAGTAGCTAAAGGCAGGTTGTTTTTACTTTAAACTTTCATCTTTAATCTTTAATACTTGATACTCAGTGCCATATATCCGGCATGCTTTGTTTCTTTTGCGCCATGAATGCCTGTAATTCCTCGTCGACAGCGATATCTAAAGGAGGAGGATCATAGCGTCGCAACGACTCTTTCCAATACTTGTTCGCTCTTTGAATTGCGTCTTTTTGGCCAGCGTCAAACCAGTTTTCGAATGAGCCTGTATCGGCAAGCTCACTTTCAAAAAATGCAGTTTCGTAATTCGCAACCGTGTGGGCACAGCCAAAGAAATGATTACCCGGTTTGACTTCTTTAAAGGCATCTAGAGCGAGCGCATTTACATTTAAGGGTAGTCCCCTTAAAAAAGTGTGCGCAGCACCTAAATGGTCAGCGTCAAGCACAAGTTTCTCGTATCCGATGGTTAGTGCAGCCTCCAACCAGCCTGCAGCGTGCATAACAAAATTGGCGCCACATAGTAACGCCGTGTAGAGCGAGGTCACACTTTCCTGCATGGCCTGTGCATCGGGAACCTTCGATGATGTAAACGCTCCGCTACATCGAAGCGGAATACCAATTCTTCGCGCTAACTGTGCTGCCACGAAGGATCCGAGTGCGGGCTCAGGTGTACCGAAGGTGGGTGAGCCGGATTTCAAATCTACCGTGGTCAGGAAATTGCCAAAAATAGCCGGGGAACCTGGCCGTTCAAGTTGACCAAGTGCTATACCTGCCATGACTTCTGCCAGCGATTGGGCGATCGCACCCGCCATAGTCACGGGACCTGTTGCGCCACCAAGAATAAAGGGCACCACAACAGGACATTGATTCGCCCGCGCGTATGCGCGAAGCGAGCCTGACATCGCGCTATCGTAGACCAGTGGTGAGTTCATGTTGATATTGCCCATAATCACACAATTGGAATCTACAAACTTTTCGCCAAACACGATCCGCGCCATGTCGATAGAATCTTCCGCTCGTTCGGGTGTCGTTACCGAACCCATAAAGGGCTTGTCGGAATAACGTACGTGCGCGTAGACCATATCGAGATGCCGCTTATTTGCTGGTTGGTCGACAGGCTCGCACACCGTACCACCAGAATGGTGTAACCAAGGAGAAACGTAGGTCAGTTTGACAAGCTTGTGGAAGTCAGCGAGTGTACCGTAACGACGCCCATTGTCGGCGTCGTGCACAAAGGGTGCACCATAAGCTGGCGCAAAAACTACATTATTGTTACCTAACTCAACAGAACGTTCAGGGTTTCGGGCGTATTGAATAAAAGAACTCGGCGCAGACCGAGAAATGATGGATTGCAGAAAACCATCTTCAAATCGAACCCGCTCACCTTTAACATCCGCTCCGGCCTTGCGCCAAAGATCCTGAGCTTCTACATCCCCGCGAAATTCGATGCCAACTTCCTTGAGAATTCGTGCGGCATTCTGCTCAATCAGGTCTAAGCCTTCCTCGCTAAGAAGCTCGTAAGTGGGGATCTCTCGACGAACACCGGTAATGATCTGTGGTTTGCCGAGATACCGTTGTGCTTTGCGTGAGCGACGGCGAGCACGCTTGCCGGACGCAGGTGATTTTTCTGTCTTTGTTGATGCATTATGCGACACGGATCTCCACCGGCACTCTCAAATACGTTTATGACGCAGTTTAATGAGTTTTACGATGACAGTCAGGGATAGATTTGGATCGGTTCCCCGATGCACATTGACGATATTATTGGTTCTTAATGATAAAATCTTTAATAGCCTTGCCCGAACCGCTTGATACATCTAAAAAACCGGTCGTCTGGGGCCACAGTCGTTGTCTCCGTTTCCGACTGGATGACAGCCCGCCGATAGCAGGCCAAGAATACTCAGTTGGCGGGCGTTTTTATGGATCTTTGGCACTGTGACGAAAAAGTGAATCATACTCTTAAGCACCTGGTAGATTGGAAATTTTGGAGCGACGAAGATGTTCGTCATGCGCTCGAACTGTCTCGTACAGTTAAACATAAGCGGTGGGAATTTCAGGGCCACATGCAGGGGAACACCCTGGTCATGCTATTTCAAAAAACATCCACTCGAACACGCGTCTCTTTCGAGGCAGGTATGGCCGAATTGGGTGGCCATGCAATAAATCTGGATTGGCGGGCCACTAACTTCACTCTAAGCAAAATCAGGTTTGAAACGCGGTACCTTTGCCGTAACGCGGCGATGCTGATGGCCAGACTCAAGGATAACAAAGACCTGTTGGAGATGGAGCAGGCGGCTTCGGTACCGGTGATCAACGGGTGCTGTAATCTTTATCATCCTTGTCAAGCGCTGGCAGACATGTTGACCATTGCCGAGGATAGAGGTGGCGCCATCAAGGGGGCCAGGCTCACCTATATTGGCGTTTACAACAATATCGTTAACTCATTAGTATCCATTTCTGCAGCTCTCGGCGTACACCTGACCTTGGTCTGCCCCATACGGGATGACCACACCATCGATAAAGAATCTCGGCAAAAACTCCTGGATGTGGGGCAACTGGTCGAAACTTTGGATGCGAAGTCGGCTGTTGTTGATGCTGACTATGTGTATACGGATACCTGGCTGGACATGGAGTATTTCAATGATCCGTCGTACGAACAAGAAAAGCGAAAACGATGCGATATTATGCTGCCCTATCAAATCAATGCTGAACTAATGGAGAGCAGTCAGGCAAAAATCATGCACGACATGCCGATTCACCCTGGTTATGAAATTACTGAAGACATGGTGGAATGCAGTCAATCCATTATTTATGACCAAGCCGAGAATCGACTCGATGCACAAAAAGCGATCATGTTGCACCTACTCCATGGGCTCTGATTCCTTAGGAGATGTCTACAAGATGACAGGACACAGCGGAGCGCTGCCGCAATGCGCTAAATGCCGCCGATTTGGCGCGTGTTCACAAGAAAATCTCAATAAACCACTGTTTATAAACGGATTAACGCACTATAATGCAGGGTGCCCAAAAGGTATTGTCGATTAACCCCACCTTGAAACTATGGATCGGCTGCCTTGGGATTTGAGTCCAAACGGAACACAAATTATGAAAAAAATTAGAATAGCTATTGTTGGAGTTGGTAACTGCGCCAGCTCTTTGATCCAAGGTATACATTACTATCGCGATGGTTGTGAATCCGACGCTGTCGGGTTGATGCACTGGAATCTTGGCGGATACCTGCCGGGCGACATCGAGGTAGTTGCTGCATTTGACGTAGATCAACGGAAAGTTGGCCTCGATGTCAACGAGGCAATTTTTGCTAAGCCGAATTGCACCCTGGTTTTCTGTGACGACCTGCCTGATTCAGGTATCAAAGTAAACATGGGTTGGGTGTCGGACGGGGTTGCAGATCACATGCAGGACTATAAAGATGACAGGACGTTCGTCGTTGCAGATGCGGCTGAACCAGATCAGGACCAGATAGTGCAGCTACTCAAAGACTCCGGCACGGAGATATTACTCAACTATTTGCCGGTCGGGTCTGAACAAGCGAGTAGATTCTATGCAGAATGCGCACTGGAAGCTGGAGTTGCGTTCGTTAACAACATCCCTGTGTTCATTGCGAGCGACCCTGTATGGGCAACCAGGTTTGAGCAGCGTGGATTACCGATCATAGGGGACGATATAAAAGCACAGTTGGGGGCGACGATTACACACCGCACGTTGACCGATTTGTTTAAAAAACGAGGTGTTAAGATCGAACGAACCTATCAATTAAACACGGGCGGCAATACAGATTTCTTAAACATGCTAAACAGGAGCCGTTTGGAATCGAAGAAGGAATCTAAGACCGAGGCGGTACAGTCTGTCGCCGTTCATCGTCTCGAGGATGACAATATCCATGTCGGGCCGAGCGACTACGTGCCGTGGCAAAACGACAACAAGGTGTGTTTTCTTCGCATGGAAGGAAAGCTATTCGGTGATGTACCGATGAATCTCGAGCTCCGATTGTCTGTGGAGGATTCACCAAATTCCGCTGGTGTTTCCATAGATGCCATACGTTGCTGCAAACTTGCATTGGACCGAGGGGAAAAAGGTGTATTGCACCCGCCTTCGGCGTATTTTTGCAAACACCCGCCACGACAATATACGGATGACGAAGCGTACCGAATGGTCGAGGCATTTATCGATGGGACTTGGGGAGAGAAACTGAGTGAAATGCCTGATCATCGCAGCCGGACAGGGGAGCCGGTTGCGGCAAAGAGCTGAAAGCAAACCGCTCGTCCCACTTCAGGGTACTCCTTTAATAGAACACGTCATCGGTGCCGCCCGTAAGGGTGGTGTCGATGAGTTTTTTGTGGTTAATGGTTACCGCGGTCGAATGCTGCGAGACCATCTCGATGGCGTATCCAAACGTGATTCGATAGCGATCCACCATATCGATAATGATCGATGGCGTGAACCCAACGGCATTTCTGTATTAAAGGCAAAGGATCGACTTAACGAGCCCTTTGTTTTACTCATGTCCGATCATCTGTTCGATCCAACCATAGTCAGGGATTTGTCAAAGAAAAGTTTACCCCGTGAAGGTGTGATTCTCGCCATCGATGCCAACTTGAACAATCGATTGGTGGACTTAGACGATGTGACCCGAGTTTATCAGGAGAACGGCTTTATACGAGAGATTGGAAAGGGGATAACGCGTTACAATGCCTTTGACACCGGTATATTCCTGTGTACACCGGGTCTGTTCGATTCGCTGGAAACAAGTATGCAGCGCAACCAAGATGCTAGTTTGTCAGGAGGCATTCGCGTACTCGCGCGATCGAATCTGGCTGTAAGCATGGATATCGATAGCCGATTTTGGTTGGACGTCGATGACTCCAGAACTTATGTAAAAGCTGAAGTGGCGCTGGAACAAATGACGAAAACCAGGAATTCGTCAGTGCATTCCCAGACAACAATAGTGTAGATGGTTTGTAGGAGGCCCGCCTCGGGCCGATTTATCGCGGCGAGGGTGCTGCTCCTACATAGTACCGCTTTTTAGGTTCATGCCTTTTTCAAAAGTACCCCTCCCAGCGGCACCGCCGATTCTACCCAAACAAATTTGTTTGCACGGGAAGAGACTAGTCGATAACTACGCATACTTCAGAAATTATCAGGACGAATCAGTCCAAGCCTATATTAAAGCCGAGCAAGTATATGCACAGCGGATGATGGCACCGCTGGATGACATTCGCGAAACGTTAGTCGACGAGATGTACGCAAGGACGAAGCAGGACGACCAGTCGGTACCGCAATTTTATGCCGGGTACTGGTACTACTCCCGTTGGGAAGAGGGAATGGACTATCCGCTACATTGCAGACGGTTGCGGTCCATGCAAGCGTCGGAACAAGTCTACCTAGATGAAAATGAGCTGGCCGGTAATAGGACGTACTTTGACCTTGCTTCGTTGGATATCTGCCCTCGGCAAAGATATGTGGCCTACGCGGTTGATTACGACGGGAGTGAACGCTACGAAATCCACATAATCGATATTCAGTCTGGAAGCAAACTGGCTGATGTAATAAACGATGCGTCAGACTATTTCACTTGGTTTGAAGATCAGAAACATATTGCATACGTACGATTGGATACTCACGAACGACCTCATGCAGTTTACATCCATCGTTTGGGTGAACCTGTCAACCACGATCGGTGCGTTTTCGTGGAACACGATCCTGCCTTCTATGTCGCAGTGTGGAAGTCGCGTTCGAAGGACTATATTTTCATCGAATCGAACAGCAATACCACCTCAGAGGTCTTGTTTCTGTCAACGCATCATCCGGAATCAACACCGACGTTGGTCGAAAAGCGTAACCAAGGGGTTGAATACTACCTGGACCACCAGGAGGGGCGTTTCTTGATTCTCACCAATGAAGAAGCAGCCAATTTTAAACTCATGGTTACACCGGTAACGGATGTAGGTAAAGATAATTGGCGAATACTCATACCGGAACGAAAAGATACGGTGTTGTGTTCCATAGACCCCTACGAAAGTTTTATAGTGGTCACTGAGTTGTTTGACGGTTTGGACCGTGTGGGAGTCCTGCAAACGACTTTTGAGAGGATCGATTATCTTGACTTTCAAGAATCCGTAGCGAGTTTGTATACGGAAGGTGTCAGCGATTATAGGAGTACATTCGTACGGATTGTGTTTGGCTCATTGAACATTCCGGAGGAAACCTGGGATTACTGCGTTCGAGATCAGACATGGACGCTCAGAAAGCGTGAGGAGATTGCCGGGTTTGATCGGGAGTCGTACGTCTGTGAACGGTTATCAGTCGCTGTCAAAGACGGTGTCCGAATTCCGCTCACCCTGGTCTTTCAAAAAGCCACCCGGAAAGTTCAGAATCCACCGGTGCTGCTACACGCGTATGGTGCTTACGGCGAACCGCTAGATATCGATTTCGACAGCGACCTATTGAGTTTATTAGATCGTGGTGTCATCGTGGCCTACGCCCATGTTCGGGGTGGTGGGGAGTATGGTCAGTACTGGCATTTATCGGGGAGCATGCTGAATAAGGAAAACAGCATTCAAGACTATATAGACTGTGCTCAGTCTCTTATCGATCGTGGTGTCACCCAAGCAGGATCGATAGCGGGTTTGAGTGGCAGCGCCGGCGGGCTGACAGTAGCAGTGGCAGCACAACGGGCCCCACAATTGTTTTCCGCTGTGGTCGTGGAAGCACCTTTTGTGGATGTCATTCACACCTTGTTGGATAAATCCCTACCCATCAGTGCACATGATATCGAGGAGTTTGGGGATCCAGAAAGGGAGGAGCAATTTGCTTACATGAAGCGGTACTCACCTTACGACAACGTTTCAGAAAAGTATCCACCACTGCTGGTCACCGCCGGACTTAACGATCAGCGTGTAGGTTACTGGGAGCCGTTAAAATGGGTGGCATCTATCCGTACCCGCAAGACAGATCAAAATCCCGTAATACTGAAAATAGATGAAGTTGGGCACGCCGGTGGAAGTGGTCGCCACCAGGAATTGCAGGATACGGCGCATATCTACGCATTCCTGTTGGCAACCTGGGGACTAGAAAGTGTAAAGTTTAAAGGACAAGAGTCAAAGATATGATGATTGATACTTGCTTGCTCTTTAAACTTTATACTTTATAACCAGGTTCCATGATTATCCTGTTCACGGACTTCGGTGCCGATGATATTTACGTAGGGCAAGTTCATGCTGTCCTCGCCGAACAAGCCCCGGGTATCCCTGTAATCGATCTATTGCACACGGCACCTGCCTTTGATATCCGATGTGGTGGGTTCTTGCTCGATGCTCTGCAAAGAAGATTTCCATCAGGATCAATTTTTATAACCGTGGTCGATCCCGGCGTTGGGGGAGAAAGAGCACCTTTAGTGGTGAAAGCAGACGGTAAGTGGTTTGTTGCACCCGATAATGGTTTGTTAACGCGCGTGATTCAAAACGCGAACGAATACAGGGCAAGTAAAGTGTTGTGGCGCCCGAACACGATGTCCCAATCCTTCCATGGGCGCGACCTATTTGCTCCGGTGGCTGCCATGCTGGCCTCTGGTGGTCAGCCTGAACAAGAAGCATGTGAACCCACTATGTTGGATTGGCCAGAGCACCTGGATAGTGTTATCTACATCGACCACTTTGGCAACGCAATAACGGGTCGGTCCGGTGACTCCGTCCACCAGAATCTGAAAGCAGTTGTGGGGGAAAGAGAACTATCCTATGCCCGTGTTTTCTGTGAACGCGAAAGGGGAGAATTGTTTTGGTATGTGAATTCGATTGGGCTGGTTGAGATTGCGGCGAATTGTGCCGATGCTGCGCGGCTCCTTAATCTCAAGGTTGGGGATGCCGTTGATTTCGTTTAATCACACCGAATCATTCCCTTGTTGCACCCGGAAGAACAGAGCTTGAGCCTTCGTCATGCGTAATGAATTGTTCTCTCGCAAAGACGCAAAGCCCGCCAAGTAGGAAAATAAAATTGTTCTGTTATAAAAAACTTTGCGTGCTTAGCGTGTTGGCGAGAGTTTTTTTTACAAAGCATGGACCTAGTGAATAGTTACTAGATTACGAGCTGCTCGCTACATGTTTGAGAATTACATCGACGGTCTGCTCGATTCCCGAAATCGCTGCCAATGACTGCTGGTCTGACAGCTCACTTTGTTGCAGGACTTTATCGACGTCTCGAATGAATGTGCCATTGTGCAAGCTGTTTAAAGTAAGTTTTCCGCAAGTGTTGTGTTGCTCTAGCCATTGGATTAGAAAGGATTCCTCAGGCCAGTCAGGGCGAGTTACATACAATATTGGTTTACCCATGGCCGTAGCTTCAACAAAGCTGCCGTAACCAGGTTTCCCAATAAGTAAATCACAGCTGGCAAGTAAATCTAAAAAAGGAATATCAAAGTCTTCGAAAACAACAACATTCGCCTGTGTAGTTTGCCATGAACGGGAAACGAGCCAGACATTGGAAGCGTCGGTTGGCCAGGTTACGGGTATTTGCATGTCATGACCTCCCATGGCCACTAATACCAACTTGGTCGAGTTCTTAATTCCCAGTCTATCGCACAACCAGTGTTTCAAATTACGCCCCCTCGCAGCAATTGGGCCAACCGACCGAGTATTGCTCAGTTTTGGCATGGGCATGCTGGGCGCAGGTTTAAGAAACATATCGGCTGACTCGTATGCTGCCAGCATCTGCTCGTAGATGTGTGCATAACCCAGTGTTTGACTACAAAAGTATTCGTATATGTCCGCCCAGTTTAGAGGCGATAGCGCAATACTTGGAATTCCCAGGTGGTTTGCAGCGGCCAGGCTGAGATAAGAGACGTTGGAAAGAAGCAGGTCACAATTTAAACGATTGAGCTTTTCTGCGTAATCGGCCATCCGTTTTAACCAGTGCTCATGCAACGACCGGTAGGCGCTAGCGGTGTCGTCGACCAAAACCGATAAGTCCTGGTCCATGTGCACGCCAAAATCCAGGGCACAGTGCTCATGATGAAAAGGCGCACTCACACGAGTTCGGAGGCGTGGCCGAGATAGCCCGCTGATCACAGTGAATTTAAAGTTGGGAGCCCTGCGATGCAGTTCGTTGAGTATTGGAGCGGATATGGATAAGTGTCCAAAGCCATGCCCGGAGATGGTAGCGACAATGTGGGACAACTGTGACGAATCTTACGTTCTAGGTCTATTTTCGCTTTGGAATATATAAGTCGGTGATCGTGCCCTCAAAAGCTTCAGCAGAAAACGCGATGGTCTCGGATAAAGTTGGATGTGGGTGAATGGTGAGACCGATGTCCTCAGCGTCGCAGTCCATTTCGATGGCCAGGGCGGCCTCCGCAACGAGATCACCGGCATGTGGTCCGACCATACCCGCGCCGATGATTTTACGTGTACCGTTGTCAAACAACAGTTTTGTCATGCCCTCTTCCCGACCTAAGCCCAGAGCCCGACCGCTGGCGGCCCACGGGAACACGCCTTTACCAAAATCCAATCCTTTGGACTTGGCCTCTTCTTCAGTTACGCCTACCCAGGCAACTTCGGGGTCCGTGTAAGCAACGTTGGGAATAACCCTCGCGTCGAAATGGCTTTTCATACCGGCACAGACTTCTGCCGCGATCTTGCCTTCATGAGTTGCCTTGTGCGCCAGCATGGGCTGGCCAACGATATCCCCAATGGCAAAGATATGTTCGACGTTGGTGCGTTGTTGGGAGTCTACTTTTATAAAACCTTGTGGATCGACATGTACACCCGCGTTTTCCGCACCAATTTCATGCCCATTAGGGGTTCGTCCCACCGCCACCAGGACATAGTCAAAATTGTCTTCGCCGGGCGCGTTTTCACCTTCGAACTCGACACGGACTGAGATGTCATGCGGTTCGATATGCGTAACCTTTGTTTGGAGAAAGATATTCTCGTATAGCTTGTTAATCCTTCTATGCAGAGGCTTGACCAGATCGGCGTCCACACCAGGTAATAAAGTCGGGGTGAGTTCTGCTACCGTAATGTCGCTACCGAGTTCGCTATATACGGTAGCCATTTCCAGGCCGATAATTCCACCCCCAATGATCAACATGCGACGGGGTATGTCTTTGAGCTCCAATGCACCAGTTGAATCTATGATACGGCGGTGCTCTGGAAATTCCGGCAGTTGGGTACTCTGCGAACCCGCAGCAATGATGGCCTGATCGAAGCCGATGCTGAGTTCACCTCGTTCTGTATCCACGACCATATCATTGGGTCCAGCGAATCCCGCCCAACCCTGTATTACCTCAACCTTCCTTTGTTTGGCTAAGCCGGCAAGCCCTTTGGTCAGCTTTTCAACCACACCGCTCTTCCATTTTCGCAGCAAGTCGAGTTCGATTTCAGGTTGCCCGAAATAAACACCGTGCTTGGCCATTGCTTTAGTTTCCGCAATTACCGCCGCTGTATGCAACAATGCCTTGGATGGAATGCAACCCACGTTTAAACAAACTCCTCCCAGAGTGGGGTAGCGCTCAATTAGAACAGTCTTTTTGCCCAAATCTGCTGCCCTGAACGCTGCTGTATAGCCGCCTGGTCCCGAACCCAGCACCACGACCTCGGCGTGTTTGTCGGCGACGCCACGCCGTGAGGTAGATTGAATTTCCGGTACTTCTCTTTCAACATCAAAGTTTATTTCACCCTGCCCCGTATGCGTCGGCTCTCCGACGATCGGTTCAGTGATGTCGCCTGCACTGGGGATCTCTTCAGTGTCAAGTGTTAGGATAGGCGTACCCTGAGATACCTTGTCCCCAACTTGCACCAGTAATTGTTTAACCACCCCAGCCTCCGTTGCCGGCACATCCATTGTGGCCTTGTCACTTTCAAGTGTAATGAGTGGATCTTCTTTTTGTATCACGTCACCTTCAGCAATCAGGACTTCGATCACTTCGACGTCGGTAAAATCACCGATGTCGGGCACACTAATTTGGATTGTATTGGCCAAAGGTATATCTCTTAAGTTATGGGCGCGGCAGAAGCAGCCCTTGGTTTTTATTTTTAAAGTTACAGAAGCAGGTGTCGAACGTCCGCCAACACTTTGGCGAGAAAGGACGTAAATCTAGCCGCCTCGGCACCGTCAATGACTCGATGGTCATAAGACAAAGACAACGGTAAGATCAGGCGCGGAACAAATTCACCGTTGCTGTAGACTGGCTTCATGCTGGAACGGGACACACCCAAGATGGCGACTTCGGGTGCGTTGACGATCGGGGTAAACGCGGTACCTCCAATCCCGCCCAAGCTGGAAATGGTGAACGAAGCGCCTTGCAGGTCCTTTGGAGATAACTTTTTCTCTCTTGCCCGCTTACTGATGTCGTTTAATTCGCCAGCCAGATCCCGTATGGTTTTTCGATCTACGTCTCTAACCACAGGGACGACCAGACCATCCTCGGTATCCACTGCAATGCCCAGGTGATAGTATCTCTTTAGTATCAAGTTCTCCCCGCCTTTTGCTATGGAAGCGTTGAAGTTGGGAAATTGCTTCAACGCGACAACGCAGGCTTTCATCACGAACGACAACATGGTAATCCGAGCTCCACCCTTGGTCTCTTGCTCCTTCTTCAGATCTTGTCTGAATTCTTCCAATTCCGTGATATCCGCTTCGTCATGTTGGGTGACATGGGGAACGTTTAACCAGGCGCGGGAGAGGTTGGTTGCAGTCAATTTTTTGATGCGACTCAACGGCCGAGTTTCGATCTCACCAAACTGAGCAAAGTCGATATCAGGCATTTCGGGTATACCGGCACCGGGCGCGACTTGTTCTTTGGTATCGACAGGTGCGGGTTCGGTCAGTGCCTTCTTAACCCACTGTTGAACGTCTTCTTTCAATATGCGTCCTTTTGGACCGCTACCGTTAACCCGAGTCAAATCAACGCCAAGCTCACGGGCAAATTTTCTAACCCCCGGGCTGGCGTGCGGGAGAGTCTCTTGTGTAGTTTGCGGAGACTCCGGTAGGGTCGGAGGCCTAGGCGTGATGTCGGTGACATTGAATTCGTTTGCTTCCTGCTTATTCGGCGACACTGCCTCCGGTTTTATACTGGCAACTGGCGTGGGTTCGGGCTGGGGCGGGATGGGTGACAAGTTCTCCGATTCTGCCGGAGCTTCTTGTTCTACAGTAACGGCCAGTTCCGTCTCTTCTGGTATAAGTTCCACCGGCGGTTCACTTCGGCGTTCGAGTATAGCCGGAGAATCGCCGGCTTCGAGGCGGAGATTAGCGATGGCGTCGCCCTCGGAGATCTTATCTCCGACTCGCGTGAGCACATCAACTATTGTGCCGGTCATGGGAGAGGGCACGTCCATGGTCGCTTTGTCGCTTTCCAGCGTGATCAACGGATCTTCCATTTTGATCTGATCACCTTCGGCTATATGAACTTCGATGACATCTACTTCTTCGAAGTCACCAATGTCCGGCACACTGATGGTTATGATGTCCAAGGCGTCGTCACCCATTGAGGGCTCTGGCGTGTATTCCTCGGTTTCAGCGCCTTCGGCAACCGTCGCTGCTGGGTAAGCCTTTGCTTCGTCCTCGAGGTTCGGCTGCATAATAACCGGCTCTACTGCGCGCTCCGCATCCAGAGTGGGTTCGATATTCAAGGTGGGTTCAGCGTCCAAAACCGGTTCTCTGTCTTCGATCGTAATCGAATCTGCCTCATTCGGATCTTCGACCTCTGTTTCCAGGAGCAGAATCGAGGAGCCTTTGGTCACCCGGTCCCCGACCTGTACGATGACCTCTTGCACCTTGCCAGTTAACGGCGACGGGACATCCATGGCACCCTGTTCGCTCTGGACAGTAATAAGCGGCGAGTTAACCTCGACCTTTTCACCTTCCTCAACCAAGACTTCGATGACAGGAACGCTCCTGAAATGGCCGATGTCCGGGACTTCGATCTCTTTGTAGCTTAACACTCAGTCTGTCCTCTTTACGCTATAGCTGGATTCGTTTTATCGGCGTCGATACCAAACTGTTTGATTGCCTCTGCAACTTTGGTTGACGGGATTTCGCCTTCATCGGCCAGCGCTTTCAACGCGGCCACTGTTATATGGTATCGATCCACCTCAAAATGACTGCGCAAATTACTGCGCCGGTCACTACGCCCAAAACCATCGGTGCCCAACGTGGTGTAGAGTGTGGGCACGAATTGACGGATCTGGTCGGCAAAAGACTGCATATAGTCGGTAGCTGCGACAACCGGTCCCGGTCGGCTCGACAAGCATTGTTCAACGTGACACTTTCTGGGGGGACTCTCCGGGTGAAGCCGGTTCCAGCGCTCCACATCCAGACCTTCACGGCTAAGTTCATTGAAACTGGTTATACTCCACACATCGGAGAAAACGCCAAACTCGTGTTTTAATATTTCTGCTGCGCGTTCTACTTCACGCAGTATGCTGCCACTTCCCAACAACTGAACACACGGCGTATCGGGTTCTATGTTGGCCTTTGTACCGTCGTGCAACAAATACATTCCCTTGATGATTCCCTCTTCGGCTCCCCGCGGAAGGGCGGGATGGGGGTAGTTTTCATTCATCACCGTGATGTAGTAGTAGACATTGCGTTGCTCCACGTACATCTGGTTAAGACCGTGGTGAACAATGACTGCGAGTTCATGTGCATAGGTTGGGTCGTAAGAAACACAGTTGGGTATAGTAGAGGCCAGGATATGGCTGTGCCCGTCTTGGTGTTGCAACCCCTCTCCGGCCAGCGTCGTTCGACCCGATGTCCCACCCAAAAGAAAACCTCTTACTTGTGAGTCTCCCGCAGCCCAGGCGAGATCCCCGACTCTCTGGAATCCGAACATAGAGTAGAAGATGTAGAACGGAATCATGTTCACGCCGTGGTTGGCATAAGCAGTACCTGCAGCGATCCATGAAGAAAACGCGCCTGCCTCGTTAATGCCCTCCTGTAGCACCTGCCCCTTTTGGTCTTCACGGTAATACATGAGTTGATCCGCATCCTCGGGTTTGTACAACTGCCCCACTGATGAGTAGATTCCCAATTGCCTGAACAGTCCTTCCATGCCAAAGGTCCGCGACTCGTCGGGTACGATTGGAACTACGTATTTACCAATTTGTTTATCCCGGGTCAGGGTGGTCAAAATGCGCACAAACGCCATCGTAGTCGATATCTCGCGGTCGCCTGTTCCGTCCAACTGTGTTTTAAACGCTTCTAAGCCCGGCACAGGCAGAGGTTCGGCTTTCGTTGTCCTAATTGGAAGGTATCCACCAAGCGATTCTCTTCTTGCCTTAAGGTACTCTATCTCCGGGCTATCTTCAGGTGGCCGGTAGTAGGGCAGTTGTTCTAATTGTTCATCCACTATTGGAATTTTGAAACGATCGCGAAATTGCTTGAGCGAATCTACATCCATTTTTTTCTGTTGATGCGTAATATTCTGTCCCTCGCCGGCGTCACCCATGCCGTAACCTTTTACTGTTTTGGCCAGGATCACCGTCGGCTGACCTACGTGTTCTACTGCCATTGCGTAGGCTGCGTATATCTTGTGTGGGTCGTGGCCGCCGCGGTTCAAACGCCATATGTCCCGGTCAGTCATGTTGGCTACCATTGCCTTTAGTTCCGGGTATTTCCCAAAGAAATACTCACGGGTATACGCACCGCCTTTGGCCTTAAACGACTGGTATTCCCCGTCTACCGCTTCCTCCATGCGTCTGGCCAGTAGCCCCTTGGTGTCGCGCATGAGTAGAGGATCCCAGTAAGAACCCCAAATCACCTTGATGACATTCCAGCCTGCGCCTCGAAACTCGCTCTCCAGTTCCTGGATGATTTTGCTGTTGCCACGAACCGGTCCATCCAGCCTTTGCAGATTGCAGTTAATGACAAAGATCAGATTGTCCAGCTTTTCACGACCCGCCATTCCGATCGCCCCCATGGATTCCGGCTCGTCCATTTCACCGTCACCACAGAAGCACCAGACCTTACGTTTATCTGCACTGACTAGGCCACGATTGTGCAGATAGTGCATAAATCGTGCCTGGTAGATAGCCATTATCGGGCCCAGACCCATCGACACGGTTGGAAACTGCCAGAACGTTGGCATCAACCAGGGGTGTGGATAGGAAGACAATCCCGGTGTACCTGCCTCTTGGCGGAACAGGTCCAGATCATCTTCGCTTAACCGGCCCTCAAGAAAAGCGCGGGCGTAAATGCCGGGTGCGGAATGTCCCTGGATATACACCAAGTCACCGCCATGATCTTTGGTCGGGGCATGCCAGAAATGGTTGAAACCAACATCATAAAGGGTGGCGGCAGAGGCAAAACTAGCGATATGGCCACCCAGCTCGGTAGTTTTGCGATTTGCGCGGAGTACCATCGCTAGCGCGTTCCAACGAATCAGCGAGCGAATCCGCCATTCTATGGCGGGCTCTCCCGGGATCGGCTTTTCCAGGGCCGCGGGTATGGTGTTTAAATAAGCGGTGGTGAGTTTGTATGGGAGATAAGCCCCGGAACGTCGAGCCTTGTCAATTAACTTCTCTAATAAATAGTGTGCCCGACCCGTACCCTCCTTTTTGATAACCGCGTCTAAGGCATCGATCCATTCCTGGGTCTCTTCAGCGTCGCTGTCTTTAAGGTTTTGCGACAGCTGCGTTTCCTGAATTTCCTCGGCATCGACACCTTTGAGTTTATCGGCGGGTTGCATATTGGTCTCCTTACAACGCTAACACGTTGAACTTTTTCACTAATATACCACGAGTTCAAATATCTCCCATCGCCTGCGCATGTACCGCGGCAACTGCACTCAGGTTGACCACGCCGCGAGCTGTGGTGTTGCGATTTAGAATATAAGCGGGTTGCCGGATACCCAGAAGTATGGGGCCAACCGACACCCCCTGCGAAAGTGCTCGCAACGCGTTGAAGGTGATGTGTGCCGCGTCCAGGCTGGGCATAACCAATAAGTTCGACATCCCTTTTAGTCGGCAATCGGGTAATACACGCATACGCTCTTCTGGCGACAGTGCCGTGCCCGCCTGCATCTCACCATCTATCTCCAAATCAGGGTGACGTTCGACCAAAAGCTCTAGAGCTTGCCTGAGTTTGACAGTATCCGTAGTTTCATGACTACCGAAATCGGAGTGCGACAACAACGCAACCTTGGGCTCTATCCCAAAGCGTTGTACCTGTTCTACAGCCAATTCTGTGATTTCGACAATTTGTTCGGCATTGGGGTAGTCGTTTACAGACGTATCGGTAATAAAATAAGTACCGCTATCTAGGATGAGAAGTTGCAAACCGGCCACAACAGTGCTGCCGTCACGCAGCCCGATCACGTCAAGAATGTGTGGCAGATTATCGTGAAACGGACCAGGGCCTGCGATCAACGCATCCACTTCATTTTGTCGTAGCAGCATGCAGCCGAGTAAAATGGTCTTGGTACGAACTAGGGTCTGTGCGGTTGCAGGCTGAACACCTTTGCGACCGAGCAGTCGGTGGTAATTCTGTGCCAGCTGCTGATAGTCGGAATACTGATAGGGATCGATGAGTTCGAAGTCGACATTGGCTTGACAACGCAATCCTAGTCTGCGAATTTGTTCGCTGACTATGTGCTCGCGGCCGATCAGTACCGGTTGTGCATAATCCTCATCTAAAAGTTCTTGAACGGCCCACAACACTCGACCCTCTTCACCTTCCGTATACAATATTTTGCGTGGCGATTGTGCTGCAGCTTCGAAGATCGGCTTCATGACCGTGCCCGAACGGATAACCACTCGGGATAGTTTGAGTTTGTAGTCCTCGAAATCCTCTAACGAACGTGTAGCAACCCCGCTGTCCATCGCTGCTTTCGCCACTGCGGGTGCCACCGATGTGATCAACCTTGGATCAAAAGGCTTGGGCAGGAGATACTCGGGACCAAAGGTGAGATCCTGCTCGCCGTATACTGAGGCGACGACATGTGAAGACGGAGCCATCGCTATGTCTGCAATAGCCCTTAAACAGGCGAGTTTCATCTGGTCGTTGATGGTAGTCGCCCCAACATCGAGCGCTCCGCGGAATATGAAAGGAAAGCAAAGGACGTTATTAACCTGATTGGGATAATCGGAGCGACCGGTAGCTATTATGGCATCTGGTCGCACTGCCTTGGCTTGTTCCGGCATGATTTCGGGGACCGGGTTGGCCAAGGCGAGGATCAAAGGGTCTTTCGCCATTCGAACTACCATGTCTTGATTCAAAATACCGCCAATCGAAAGACCGAGAAAAATATCGGCACCGTCAATCACTTCGTCTAGCGTGCGTGCCTCTGTATCGATAGCGTATACACGTTTCTGATCGTCCATTTCCTCAACACGCCCCGCGTAGACCACGCCTAGTCGGTCAAGCATGGTTACATTTTCCTTTTTTATACCTAAGGCAACGAGTAAGTTTGTACAGGCAATGGCTGCCGCCCCCGCGCCACAAACTACCAGTTTGACTTGTGCCGGCGCTTTATTTACCAGGCGCAACCCATTTAATATGGCTGCCCCTGTAACGATAGCGGTACCGTGTTGATCATCGTGGAAAACTGGTATGGACAGACGATCACGCAGTTTTTGTTCTACAACGAAACAATCAGGTGCTCTGATGTCTTCTAGATTGATCGCACCAAACGTCGGTTCCAAGCCGACTATAGTATCGACCAATCTATCGGGATCCATTTCATCGATTTCGATGTCGTAGGCGTCGATACCGGCAAATTTCTTGAACAATACCGCTTTTCCCTCCATTACCGGTTTTGCTGCTAGTGGGCCGATGGCGCCTAGTCCCAGTACCGCTGTGCCGTTAGTGATCACCGCGACTAAATTTGCTCTGGCGGTGATGTTGGCAGCTTCGGCCGGATCGCGAACGATCTCCTCGCAGGCGGCGGCGACCCCCGGGGAGTACGCCAAGGACAAGTCCCGTTGGCTGGATAACGGTTTGGTGGCTGTTACCCGCACTTTTCCCGGGCTGGGATTGCGGTGGTAGAGCAAGGCGGCGTCGTGAAGGTCGTCAGGCATGATGCTTCATTTACCGGCAGGTCCCTCGATTCGGCGATTTTGACGCTTTAAAACAAGCCTGGCCGTGCCGATAACGGCCTCACAGCTTTCTTGCGTTAAAGTCACCACTGGCTTGTAAGTCGGCGTGATAAGAAGATCGCACCATGGGTCCGGATGCAACTTGGCTGAATCCAAGATCCAGGCCGAAGTCTCTAAGCTGGTCAAATTCATCGGGGTGGACGTATCGTTCCACCGGCAGGTGGTACTTGCTTGGTTGTAAGTATTGTCCCAGCGTTATCATGTCACACCGGTGGTCAACCAAATCACGCATGACCGTCTTTACCTCATCCATCTCCTCGCCCAAGCCAAGCATCAAGCCAGACTTGGTCGGGATAGATTGGTGCGATTCTTTGAATCTTTTGATGAGCTTCAATGACCCTTTGTAATCGGACCCGGGGCGCGCTTTCCTGTACAAACGCGGCACGGTTTCCAAATTATGGTTAAACACGTCGGGTGGATCGCTGGCTAGAACCTGGAGTGCGATATCCACGCGGCCGCGGAAATCCGGCACCAGAATCTCCAGTTTAATATCCGGATTCATTCGACGGATTGTCCTTAGGCAAGCTGCAAAATGGGCTGCACCACCATCTCTCAGGTCGTCTCGATCCACCGAAGTAATAACAACATACTTTAAGCCCATATCGACAATGGTCCTGGCCAAATGCTCCGGTTCCTCATTGTCCAGAGGCAGGGGCCGGCCATGCGCAACGTCACAAAATGGGCATCGACGAGTACATATGTCGCCCATGATCATGAAAGTCGCTGTCCCGTGCCCAAAACATTCCGACAGATTGGGGCAGGTGGCTTCTTCGCATACTGTATGCAAATTGCGTTGACGGAGCTTCTGCTTGAGTTGTGCGACCTTGTTGTCGGTTGGCAGGCGCACCCGGATCCAATCGGGTTTCTTAAGCGGTGCGTCGGTGGGGACAACTTTTATAGGGATGCGCTTCATCTTCTCGGCACCCCGTTGTTTGACACCGGCAATGACAGATTGCTGTTTTCGGCTCGGATTGTTCATGAGGCCATGCAGTATAACTGATTCTTGGGACAGTATACTCTTTAACTTTTAGAACTATCTGTGGGGACCGCCTCGCACTGGTCAAGTCGGGTGAGGTGATTCCATTGGCCTAAGCACTTCTGCAACCGATCTTAATTTGGATCGTATTGTTCTCTCGCGAAGGCGCAAAGCCTGCTAAGAAAAAAATTTTGCGTGATGTTACAAAAATCTTTGCGTGCTTAGCGGCTTGGCGAGAGTTTTTCTGTCGAGGTCTAGAACGAGGATGCATATAGTGTCCGTATTTGAAGATTATCGCGAATGCCAATCCATCACGATTTGGTGCAGTCTTGACAATCCGTCGGTTACCGCGGCTGGACCTGGCTGTAGAATTTCGGCGGACTTTATTTCGTACAGGAAACCGTTTGCCACGGCAGGAACTTGTTGCCAATTGGGCCTGGCCCTCACTTGTTCAGGGCGAAACTTTTTACCGCACCATGAACCTACGATGATATCGGGTTGGCGTCTAACCACTTCCTGTGGATCCGCAATAATGCGTTCTTTCCCAAGCGCTTTTTGACCGAGCTCGGGAAAACAGTCCCGGCCACCGGCTATTTCGATGAGTTCAGATACCCATCTGATACCGCTTATCAGCGGATCATTCCATTCCTCGAAGTAGATTTTTGGGTGGACAGAAAATCCGCTGACTTTGTTCTGGATAGTCTCAATCCGGTGTTTCAATCCGGCAATAAACTCGTCCGTTTTCTTAGCGGCACCGATCATGCTGCCAAGCATGAGCATCATGTCGAAGATCTCCTGCACCGAGCGTTGATTGAATACGTGAACCGTAATCCCCAGACGGATGAGGTCGGCGGCGATGTCAGCCTGTAGGTCAGAGAAACCGAGCACCAGGTCCGGTTCTAACGCGGTGATCTTGTCTAACTTAGCGCTGGTAAAGGCGGATACTTTAGGTTTTTCTTTCCTTGCTCGGGGTGGTCGCACAGTGTAACCCGATATCCCCACAATCCGCTCTTGTTCACCGAGAATATACAGTAGTTCGGTGGTTTCTTCGGTCAAGCAAACAATACGTTGCGGGTACTGTGGATTCATCGCCATGAGAACAGATTTACAAATCTGTTCTCTCTGTCACAGGTATTTCTTTGGATACTCGAAGCTCGACAAACTCGCTTTGTCTTTCACGATATCTTGCCAACGCTCAATGTCGACCTTGAAAAATACGATGCCCGAAGTTGGGACATTGTCGACAGGCTCCGTACCCAGCAAGTTTGTCAGATCAGTGAGGGCAGGGTTGTGACCTACTAGCGCAACGTCGTTAAGTCCATCGTCAAGAGCACCAATGAAGTTCAGTAAATCATCCGCATCAGCATGGTACAGGTTGGGATCCGTTTCGATTTCATTCAGGTCATAGTCAATTTCGGCACAAATATACTTTGCCGTATCTATGGCGCGTCGGGCAGGGCTGGAATAAACCCGGTCGAACTTGACACCTTTCTCGTTCAACAGTTGCCCCATGAAAGGGGCATTCCGGTAGCCACGCTTGTTCAGCGGACGATCGAAGTCACGCAGCGTCGGGTCTTTCCAACTTGATTTTGCGTGACGAATAAGTGTTAGAGATTTCATTATGCACTCTTGCTCTCAAGCGACTCATGTTTTGCCAGTACTGCGGCAAGGTACTGGCCGGTATACGAATCTTCGTTTTTAGCCACGTCTTCTGGGGAGCCCTGTGCGACGATTTCGCCCCCATCGTCGCCACCTTCAGGGCCGAGGTCGATGATCCAATCGGCGGTTTTGATTACATCCAGATTATGCTCGATAACAATAACGGTGTTGCCATGATCGCGAAGGCGGTGCAATACGGACAATAGTTGCTTGATATCATGAAAATGTAACCCAGTGGTCGGCTCATCGAGTATGTAAAGTGTTTTGCCGGTATCTCTCTTGGAGAGTTCTCGGGAAAGCTTGATACGCTGTGCTTCACCGCCAGACAAAGTAGTGGCACTTTGGCCGAGGTGGATGTAACCCAATCCTACTGCCAGCAGTGTGTCCAACTTTCTCTTAATCACCGGTACAGCGTAGAAAAACTCCGCCGCCTGTTCAACCGTCATATCGAGGATTTCATGAATGTTTTTACCTTTGTATCGAATATCCAACGTTTCGCGGTTGTATCGCTTACCTTTGCAGGTATCACAAGGCACGTATATATCCGGAAGGAAATGCATTTCTACCTTGATCAAGCCATCTCCCTGACATGCCTCGCAACGGCCTCCCCGAACGTTAAAAGAAAACCGACCTGGTTTATAGCCTCGGGCTCGGGATTCAGGTGTGTTGGAAAATAGCTCTCTAATCGGCGTGAACAGCCCAGTATAAGTTGCGGGATTCGATCGCGGCGTCCGGCCAATGGGGCTTTGGTCAATGTCAATGACTTTGTCGAAGTGGTTTATTCCATCGATAGTGGCGTAGGGCGAAGGATTGGTTTTGCTCTTGTAAAGATTCTGCGCAACCGCGGGAAAAACTGTGTTGTTGATCAACGTGGATTTGCCTGAGCCGGACACACCCGTTACGCAGGTAAAACAACCCACAGGGATATCCACCTGGATATTTTTCAAATTATTCCCGCGGGCACCCGACAACCGGAGTATTTTTTCACGGTCAAACAGCGTTCGAGCCTGCGGTACTTCAATGCGAAGTTGGCCGCTGATATAACGGCCGGTGAGAGATTTCGCGTTGGCTTGAATTTCTTTCGGCTTTCCTTGTGCAACAATTTGTCCACCATGGATACCGGCTCCAGGCCCCAGGTCGAGAACGTGGTCGGCGCTTAGTATGGCTTCTTCGTCATGTTCCACGACTAGCACTGTGTTGCCAAGGTCCCGAAGACGGGTAAGTGTTGACAGCAAGCGGCCATTATCTCGCTGGTGTAAGCCTATCGAAGGTTCATCCAAGACATACATGACCCCGACTAATCCTGACCCAATCTGTGAGGCAAGCCGGATACGCTGAGCCTCACCACCGGATAAAGTGTCCGCTGATCGATCAATAGTTAGGTACTCCAGACCTACGTTGACTAGAAAACTCAGCCTTTCACGAATCTCGCGCACTATCTTTTCTGCGATTTTACCTCGATGTCCGGTCAGCGCGAGCTTGTCGAAAAATTCAAACGCCCGAGCAATAGAAAAAGCTGTGACGTCATGGATCGCATGCGCGGCGACAAACACATTGCGTGCCTCTGTCCGTAAGCGACTTCCACCACATTCTTCACAAGCCTGTGAACTGATAAAGCGAGCGAGCTCTTCACGCACGGTGTTGGATTCGGTATCGCGATATCTCCTCTCCATATTGTTGATCACACCCTCGAAGCGATGAGTACGCTTGATACTGCGACGTCCCCTTCCTCTGAGATAAGTAAATTGAATTTTCTCGTCACCGCTGCCAAACAAGATGACATCTCGGATATGTTTTGGTAGTCCGTTAAACGGTATATCGATATCGAATCCGTAATGAGCCGCTAGGCACTGCAGAAGGTTAAAGTAAAAGATATTGCGACGGTCCCAACCCTGGATCGCACCCGCTGCCAAGCTTAACTCCGAATCGTAGATGATTCGTTCCGGATCAAAGAACTGGGACACACCCAGTCCATCACAGCTTGGGCAGGCTCCGGCTGGATTATTAAAGGAGAATAACCTGGGCTCCAACTCGCTCAAACTATAACCGCAGTAAGGACAGGCATAGCGTGAGGAAAACAACAGTTCCTGTTCTTCGTCTCGCTCGTCCCTTGGCACAATCAGGATCTTTGCAATACCTTCCGTGAGTTCCAGGGCGGTCTCGAAGGACTCTGCCAACCGCTGCTGATGGTCGCCTTTTACTGCGATTCTGTCCACTACGATCTCGATGCTGTGTTTGAAATTCTTTTTGAGACGAGGTGGGTTATCAAGCTCGATAATCTCTCCATCGATGCGGGCGCGTATAAAACCCTGCGCGTGCATGCGTTCCATAAGTTGTGCATGTTCGCCTTTTCGATTAACCACAATTGGCGCCAACAGCAACACTCGCGTGCCCTCGGGCAAAGCGACAACTTGGTCGACCATCTGGCTTACTGTCTGTGCTTCGAGGCTGACATCGTGCTCGGGGCAACGGGGGTCTCCAACTCGCGCGAATAGAAGTCTTAGATAGTCGTAAATCTCGGTCACAGTACCTACGGTTGACCGAGGATTGTGGGATGTTGCTTTTTGCTCTATAGAGATGGCGGGAGACAACCCTTCAATCAAGTCGACGTCCGGTTTTTCCATCAACGACAGGAACTGCCTAGCGTAGGCTGAAAGCGACTCGACATAGCGCCTTTGCCCCTCCGCATAAATGGTATCAAAGGCCAGGGAAGATTTGCCTGATCCCGAAAGCCCAGTGATGACAATATATTTGTCGCGAGGCAGATCTATGTCGATATTACGAAGATTATGCGTGCGAGCACCGCGAATCTGTATTGTCGCCATCAAAACTATCTGTGCTGGTAAACCCTATACTATACGCTGCCTTAGAATCCTTGCGCAAAACCGAGTTGGGTTGATTCAAATTAGGCGTGAGTTTGCGGCCTGCTCGATGGTAGTATGCGTATACTACAACAATTCAAATGGAGGAGAAGTATGGCCAGAGGAGTAAACAAAGCGATCATCGTCGGACATCTAGGCCGCGATCCCGAGGTTCGTTATGCTGCCAGTGGTGCCGCCGTGGCAAACGTTAGTGTCGCCACTACGGAAAGCTGGAAAGACAAGCAAACCGGTGAGAGCAATGAAAGGACAGAATGGCATAGGGTTGTGTTTTTTGGTCGGCTGGCTGAAATCGTAGGCGAATACTTAAGAAAGGGATCGCAGATCTACGTGGAAGGGCGCTTGCAGACACGCAAGTGGCAAGACCAGAACGGACAGGATCGTTACACCACAGAAATTGTTGCCAGCGATATGCAGATGCTGGGCAGCCGTGGCGGCGCCGGTGCTCCTGTCGAAGATTTTGATGAGCCACCGGCCAAATCTGTCAATCAGTCCGGCGCGGGAGTACCCACTACCGATTTTGACGACGATATTCCGTTCTAGTAACTAGTCACTAGTACCTAGTGGCGAGGATTGAGCCGGAATCTGTGCACGGATTTTCGGAGTAACTGGTTGGCAGTTGCTAGTTACTAGCTCACTAGTCTCTAGCTACTCTTTTTCGCCTTCAGCTTTGCACCGATAAACTGTTTGTGGGGAATGTAGAGCAGACGCTGCACTTTGCGCATTAGATGAACTTCGTGGTCGTTTAGTTTTTGATCCGAGTAGGCTACCCGCCACATATACTCGACCAGCTCTAGACGCTGTTGTTGCGACCAGTTTTCGTTAATCAGTGTCACGAATCCATGTAAACTGGTGGCATCGTGCACTTCTTGCTCGGCCAGGTCCAAAAGCACGGTAGCTTCCTCCTCGCTCAGATTAAACTGCTTCTTCACCAGCCCGATAATACTTTCACGTTGCTCGGGTTTGACGCTGTGATCGGAACGACTGACCTCAAATAGTAGTGCCGCCGCCGCTATTTGGAGGGCATGCTCTTGTGGATGATCATCCTCCTTTTGACTGAGTTGATCGTCAAAGAACTGTTTTAGAGCTTTTATCATGTCGCTTCATCGTCGGGTGATGGTCCATAACATGGGGTCTGGCAGACATTATATATAGTAGGTGATACAAGAGGGTGGGGACAGGAATCCGTTGCCTCACGTGCCTAATCTACAGGCTGAGTTAGACCCGGGACTTGAATCGTGGCGGTATCCTCCGCATATTTGTCTCGAACACCTACGCCGGAGCAAATATGAAACGAATTCTCTACTTTCTAGTCACCAACATCGCTATATTATTGGTCCTCAGCATCGCGATCAGCGTATTCGGGCTGGACGTGTATCTGCAACAGGGTGGGATGAACCACCAAGGTTTATTGATCTTTGCCGCAATCTTTGGCATGGGTGGATCCTTTATTTCACTGTTAATGTCAAAGTGGACTGCCAAAAGGTTCACCGGCGCCCATGTCATCGAACAACCGACTAATCAAGTAGAGAGTTGGTATCTAGATACAGTTCGCAGACATGCCGAAGCAGCAGGCATTGGCATGCCTGAGGCGGCCATTTTCGATTCACCTCAGGTCAACGCCTTCGCTACCGGGGCGCGTAGAAACGATTCTTTGGTGGCCGTCAGTACCGGATTATTAAACACCATGAATCGGCAGGAAGCGGAAGCAGTGATCGGCCACGAGATATCTCATATCGCCAATGGTGACATGGTGACCTTGGCGTTGATTCAAGGTGTTGTGAACACCTTTGTGATTTTCTTTTCAAGAGTGGTGGGTCAAGTCGTCGATCGTGCCATTTTCAAGAACGAAAGTGGTCATGGCCCGGGATTTTGGATTACTACCATCGTCGCCCAACTCGTGCTCGGCATATTGGCGTCTATCCTCGTTATGTATTTCAGCCGGCAGAGAGAGTTCCGCGCTGACGCGGGTGGTGCCGATTTGGCAGGTCGGGGAAATATGATCTCGGCACTGCAACGCTTAAAACAAAGCGTCGAGCAACCACCGCTACCCGATCAGTTGGCTGCTTTCGGGATCTCGGGCAGGTTCGGCGATGGCCTGCGCCGTTTATTCATGTCGCATCCACCGCTGGATGAAAGGATTGCAGCCCTGAAAGCACAGGGGTAATAGTACCGGGGACAGTATACTTTTTAACTCAACATTAAAATCC
>JASJAT010000193.1 GCA_030066885.1 Arenicellales bacterium
TATTAAAAAAGATTCTTTAAACTTTTAACTTTCTTCTTTAATAATTAGCTCGTCGTATCGTTGAAAAAGCATATGGTAATGAGAACCTCGTGCCCCAAAGACGTTTTCTTTAAACTAATTGTCGCTCAGGCTCTGTTTCATGACTGTTTGATTCAGTGGCAACAACATGATCTCTAACCGGCGATTCAGTCCTCTTGCCGCAGGATCGTCGTTGTCGGCAACGGGTCGATACGGGCCATAACCAACAGCACGTAACCTTTCCGGGCTAACACCCTGCTTCTGTAGATAACGCACAGCCCGTGCTGCACGGGCCGTAGACAGCTCCCAATTTGTGGCATACGCATCCTGCAAACGCTCTGAGATGGGAACAGAGTCAGTGTGCCCTTCGAGGCTGACCTGACGATCTGGAAAATCATTCAAGGCCGCGGCGATATGCCCCAAAGCGTTGCGCCCCTCTTCTCTCAAATGTGAAGATCCGGTGTCAAAAAGAATATCGCTGCCGAGCCGAATCACTGTCAGATCACCCTTGAGCTGTTCGATCTCAATATTCTTAGAATGTAAATCTGACTCGAGTTCCTGCTTAAGTTCGGCAAACCGAGCTCGAATCTCATCTCGCTCCTTACCCAATGTGTTAACCTCAGTTTCCAGGTTGCCAATCTTTCCACTTGCCTCTGTGAGTTGTGTACTCATGCCCTCTATTCTGTTCACCAATTCAGACAACTCGTTTTCCTTGGCTTGTATCTTCTGATCCAAATCAGCTTTAATGCGATCGCGATCTTTCTTGGTTGCCTCTAAGTCTGAACTCAGCTGATCACGAACTGACAGCATAAAAGTAAGCTGTTTAGCTAGACGATCGTGTTCGGACTGGGCGGCTTGCAGGTTGCTTTGAAGGCCCTCTCGCTCTGTCATGACAGACTCAAGATTTTGGCTCAGTTCCTCTCCCTCGCTGGCGAGACGCTCCTGTTCGGTTACCGCTGACGCTAGATTGCTACTCAGATCCTTCTGCTCGCCTTCCAGCCGCTCCTGCTCTGTCGTTGCCGTCTCCAAATTGCTGCTTAAGTGATTCTGCTTAGTTTCGAGACGATCCTGTTCGGTTTTCACCGATTGCATATCCTCTATGAGCGAATCGCGCTCCTGCTTCAAAGCATCGACACTGGTCTCGAGTTCGCTACTTTTTGAGCTTAAAAGGTCTGATTTACTAACGAGAGAATCGATATGCCGCTGCTGGTTCCTTATCTCGGCTGCGAGTTGTGCTGTTTCTGCTTCGTGGTCTTGCTTTTCCATGTAGTACATCGACCAGCCCCCAACTGTTGCGGCGCTGAGTCCGACTAAACCAAAGACCGTCAAAGCCGTGCTAGTGCTTCCCGCCATGGCTACTCACCTCACCCACTCTGAACCCTGGGTCATTTTAGCGGAATAAACCGGGGACAGTATACTTTTTAACTCAAAAATAGACTGTATGAGCGGCGCCCCCCTGCCGCGATTCGATCGATACGCCTCCCACAACTGAATTATTTAGTGGTAAAAAATATACCGTCCCTGGTTTATGTATCCGGTAAACACGCTGGTAGTGTGTCGTAGTCGCGGTGTACCAGTTGATCGAAAGCGACATTTTGGTTTTTCAGTAAACCTTCGATGTAACGTTGCAAGCGATTAAATTCACTACTCTCCAGCCACTGATCGACGGAGAACTCAGCCGCCTGTACCGAATTGGCAGGGGGCATGGGAGACTTCACTCTCTGCACTTCGGGAACCTGCCACATGTTGAGACGGTACAAAATACGGGGTGCACATTGTGCAAGCTTTTTTGCCACTCGATCCGTATCACCGACTAGAAAACTTGGTGGAAAATTCGCGTCCGTTAAATGGCAACTTGCACAAAAACGATATAGAGCCTGTATACCCGCTGTTTGTTTTAGCGTAGGAGAATTCCCTAAAAACGTATGTGATTGATCGCGGTCTAATATTGCCTCCGGCATAACCGTGTCCGCGTCACTACAGCAATTGCGATTCAAATCCATTCCCAGCTGTTTGAATAGAGCTTGAACTGTGCG
Source organism: Arenicellales bacterium (assembly GCA_030066885.1). Classification (GTDB taxonomy): domain Bacteria; phylum Pseudomonadota; class Gammaproteobacteria; order Arenicellales; family JAANXG01; genus JAHEKE01. The sequence continues at coordinate 2,055 of JASJAT010000193.1, forward strand.
CGCCGCCTGGAAGGGGCCAGCGACAAATGGACCTTTCTCCTTATTCTCCGTTAACTGGTTAATGGCATCGCGCACTGGGTCAAAATCAGGCAACACCGACAGAGATGCATCGCCTCGAGTCAATGATTGTTGGACCAACCAACTTAATTCCAGGCTGTGCAGGGCATTTCCTGTGGGAAGCCGGGCACGCAGGCCGGAAGGATGCTGGTACAAGTCTAAAGTCACATGCCAACGACCGCCGACAGACCGGAGGTAAGCCGGTGAGAAACCAACCCGCTTTAAAACCGTACCATCCGTGAAACGAAGTATGTCGATGACACCATCGGTAACTTTACCGTCGTCAACGTATAGCCTGCCGACCGTTGCAAAGCTGTCTCTATCCTGAGCACTGACCCGGCAGTTAAAACTTACCCGGTATTTCGATTCGGAAAAATTCTTGTTTTCCATTGCGCAAGTACTGTCCAGCCTATGCATAGCCTCTCCGGCACGCTGACCGCGTTCAAATAGATAACTATCGAGTTGTTTAATGTCTGATATCGATATAGCTTCTCCAATTCCCTTAATTATCCGTTCCATATCCGCTACCCGGTGTACCGACCATATCTCCAAAGGTTGCCGCGGCACTAAAGGATCGACGTGGGACGAGATACGACCATTTTCTAGAATCGGATTACGATTAGGTATATCCGGGTCGGGTATTGCAATCCCTCCTGGCCACCTTTCGGTCCAGTTATCCTTCAGCACTTTTAAAAACCGCTCTCGGTATGAAGTCGATTTGTTGTCAAAGTGGTTCTTGCTGCTGAGTCGATATTGCAAAGCCGCAGTGAACGCCTGCGCACGACAGAGAAGTCCATTCTCACCACAGCCCTCCCTCCAAAGTAACTGATAAGGTAATAGTAGATTGGCGCGGTCTGTAGAAGAATCGATCGCGAAGGGGTCTAGCGCGGACCGATTTACCGGAATATCAAAATAGATGCTCTGCTCATCCAATAGACGGCTGGCGATTCTGGGATTGGCGGCTGTCTCGCTCCACGCCGCTCTGGAGAAAATTGGACCGCCGTTTTGGTGACAACTTATGCAGATGGTCCGTTGCGCATAAAAAACCTTTGGTTTTGTACCAGGCCTATAGTTACGTACCACTTGGAATTCGAAACGACCATGTTGTTCGTTGTAACTAATGACTTCGATAAGATTAGCCCTCTGCTGGTACCCAAGAAATAATCTGTCTTTGAGAAATGGATCTCCCGGGTTCACCGGCTCACTATCTACGGCAACAACGACACGGGGATATTTAAAGTAGTCGGGTGCTGCCGCGTGTCGTTGCAGCGATCGTCCAAGCGGAATCAGGACTTGCCTTACCCGCTCCCGAGCGTTCTCTTTATTGGCTATCCTCGCCTCGATGGCTTTTATGAGCTCAACAAAAGGAAAGGGGACTTTGTGTACTCCCTGACCTTCGCGTTCTACAGTGAACAACCTGTCAAACAACGAATGACCGACCGGCGGCAGATCGTTACCCGGCATTGTAGGGTCCACCGCCCAGGTTGCCTCGGGGGTAGCAGGAAGCGACGCTGTGTATTGCTTCGTTTCACTCGTCACTCCCATCAACAGGGGGAGCAACGCAAGTATCAGTGTCTTTCGTCCTGACCCCGATCGCATTGGCCGAAAAATTAAGGGTTGACGAATCCCATGGCCGTTAGACGTCTGGGCATGACCTTTAGCCATTTATAACGATCAGTGGAGTCAACAGTGATATGTAGCGTTTCGGACTTTCGTAACACTACCAATGGGACACTAACGCCGGCTTCGCCGAGAGACCACATGCCACGAAAGAATGAAGCCATATTCGACACCGGGCTGTCGCCGACGCGTAAGATAATATCATCGGGTTTCACATTTGCTCGCAGCGCTGGACTATCTTCTGCAACCCGAGTGACAAAAACATGTCCTCGGTATTCTTCGGTATACACACCGATCCACGGTCGCCTGGGGTTCGGGTCTCGTCCAGTGGCGATCAATGAATCAAGAATTGGTTTTAGGGCGTCAATGGGAACAAACATATTACCCGGCGTTGAGTTCTCCCCTTGTTCTGCCGCATCACTGACGATCAAAGATCCAATTCCCACGAGCTTGTTCTCTACCCCGATCAAGGCACTACCGCTGAAGAATCTGTGTGGAGGTGCTATGAAGATGGCATCTTCCAACAGGTATTCCCAGTAGCCTGGGAAATCGCGTCTAGAGACCACCCTGGCCGGCACGATGGGTTGCGAGCCGCCGCTGCTAATGGCTAGGACCGGGTCGCCAACTTTCAGGTTCGATGAATTGCCAAATTCGAGTTGGGGCACCCCCAAGGGCCTCGTAGCTCTGACCAGGCCAAATCCCGTAGCGTGGTCGTAAGCCACGATCTTAGCGTCGACATTCGAACTATCGCGGGTACTTACCGTCACTGACGATGCTTCGAGGATTAAGTAACCGATGGTAAGAATCAATCCCTCCTCATCGACCACCACACCGCTACCCATGCGTTCTGTACCGAGTGTAGGGGCGGTACGAGCATCCATGGGTATGGTCGACCGCAGACCCACCACGGCGCCGATTACTTCCTCGGGTGATTGCTGAGCCGACACTGTTTCCGTAAACAGTATCCACCCAAGTACCAACAATACAATCCGCGCTCGATTACGGCACAATCTAATCATACATCCAGCCCGGTCGTTGCTGTGGAATGCATGATAGCACTAAATAGCAGCGAGGAGCTTGTTGCTAGTAACTAGAAAAAACAACGGTTATCCAATCGTCCTCGCTACTAACTACAAGCTACTGGTATGGATACCGGCTCTACGCTCGCTCCTCTCGAGACTAGAAACTAGGTACTCGCTACCTACCTGGATCCCGCATACGTGAGAATAACGGCTGAATACTAGTGAGGATAGAGTAACTCAGCAGCCCTCAGATAAGGTATGTAGGTTTCGGCAAACTCCCATTCAACGCTCTCCCAAAATCGCTCTTCCAACACTTCCCCGATTTGAGAAAAGTACTTCACGACAGGCTCAATCAATTCCTTTTCGTTTGGAGCCAAAGTAGGACTCAGCTCCATCATGGCCAACACCAGCAGGCCGTTCATTTCCATTAAATACTCTGCACTGGTTGTCGTGTTCACAGTTGGATCGATGAAAAGCTGTTGCTCCCTACTGTAATACTTGTTGATTGCATCCCGCACCACCTTGATGGCAACACTTTTGTATTGCGGGTTGTCAAAATGGGAAGCCGCCGTGACGAACAAGTGTGCAGAATATGCATGGTCGGATAGACCGCCTTGACCCAACCACTGCTTATTCGGCACCACGTAATAGCGACGCACGTCGCGACCCGACATGATCATTTCCCCTAGAAAATCCAGTGATTGCGCGACCTTATCGTTCAAATCCGGATCGTTGGTGTACTCCATTACCTGGATTAAATAACCAAGCGTAGCGGCCAGGCGATCGCCAAATATCTTGTCCATCACTTTTGGCTGGCGCGCTGTTTTTCTGCTCTCTTCGTTCAAAAAATAATAATAAGTATCAGCGATTTGAAAACTCAAGAATGCCCCGCTGTCAGTATCGAACAACGTAGTTGTCAGATAGTCCAGTGTCTTTGCGGCTGCCTGTTGCAGTGTTGGAGAGGGTCGGATTCTATTAGTTTTATGTAGCAGCAATATAGCGCCAGCATTTAAGTCGGCGAATTTCTCATAGTGTGGTATCTGCCAGTCACGCGTCTCTGCATATCGAAAAAAACCGCCCTCCACCGGATCATAGATCGTATCGATAGCCCGTTCCAATGTTTGGGCAATCACCTCAACTACACCTTGATCTCGAGTTGAATCCAACAAATATAAAAAGGTGCGCGGTAGAAGCGCCTTTTGTCCTGTGCCCACCCCGTATTCTTCTGCATCAAAATTCTCAATCAGTCCGCTACGAAAGAGGTCGGGAAGTTCATTCAGTTCGGACTCAGCGAGAACTCGTGGAGGTGTGTAGCTGATTTGTGCGTATTGTTCACCAAAAGCAGACTTTCCCACACCCACATCGCCGGCAACTTGTCTTATGACATCCAAGAAATCATCGCCATATAGAGTTCCGGTATATTTGTAGTAGACGGAGCCGTCGGGGTTCAGGAATACGGTGTAGGGAAGGCCAGTGGCCCGATATTTAACGTAGGCTGCATTGTGTATATCGACGTCGATGAATACGTTGACAAAGTTGTCATTCAAGTAATCCGCGACATCTTTGCGAACCAAGGTTTTTTCCGCGAATTCGTGGCACCAATGACACCACTGAGCTGAGAACAACAGAAAATAGGGTTTATTTTTCTGCTTAGCATCTGTGACCACCCCTTCACGATATTCCACGAATTCGACCAAAGAGTCTTCGTGTTCATAAGCTATGGTGATCGTTGGGAACACGCTGACAACGGCAAGTACGAGCACCTTGCCCCGGAAGATTTTCATTACGTTTGAGAGCCGCACTACAATAAACTTCGAACGTACGCAGTAATATCCTTTACTTTTGTGCCCGGAGGAATTCGCTTTTTTTGAAGCATACCGTCGCGATCGATAATCAGGATATCCGGCGTGTGCGAAATAACGTAACCGAGAGGTGAACCTGGTCTCTCTTTCCTTTCGTATTCGACGCCGTAGTCTTTCATAACTTTCCCTATTACATCCATCCGATCGGTCACACCAACGATTTTTGGATGAAAGTAGCCGGTATATTTGTCTAAAAGCTCAGGTGTATCTCGATCGGGGTCCACACTGACGAAAAGAGCGGCGACTTTATCCAACTCCTCCTTGCTCATCTCGGCGAATACTTTAGAAATAACCGCCAGGGTGACGGGACATACATCGGGACAAGCCGTATAGCCAAAAAACATTAAAACAACTTT
>JASJAT010000194.1 GCA_030066885.1 Arenicellales bacterium
AGGTTCGTGTAAGTAGTTTTAGTAGTCACACAAGTCCTTCCAAAGGCCCCTTTACGGGGCCTTTCCTTTTTATAAACCGTCTACACTAAGGTAAAACCCTTATTAACCTCTCTGTATCGCTAGCAGACCTAGTCCACCGTGCCCTATAGACCAACCATACGTACCGTCATCGGTGCCCTCGTAGTGTCTGTAATTGCAGCGTTTTACTTCTACCTGACGTGGCACACTGAGTATGTTGACTTTCTCTCGGATTCGGCGATTTATCTGCTAATGGCTTCTTATTTCGGTAATTCCGAGGCCATCCCAGCGCAAGTATTTGATGTGGTACTAAACGACTATCATCTACCACCAATGTTTCCTATTGTGCTGTGGTTGTTTGGGGGCGGTGCTGAATATCCTACTGCTTCTTATATCATCAACACAGTAACTGTTGTCGCCGCGATTGTCTGTTATTTAGCATGGTTAGAAAGCGAAGGCGTTAAATGGAATGTTACGGTTGCTCTAACTTGCACCTTCGCTGTGCTGCCGGTATCCCTCTTTTTCGCCAACTTCATTGTTAGTGAATACTTATACATCGCGCTGGTTTTTTTATCTTTAATAACAATACAAAAATCATCTTCAGACAGTCGCCTGATCCTTCTGGCTGCTATCTGTATAGGCATAACCATAATGGTGAGATCAATTGGTATATGCCTGCTACCGGTGCTGTTGATGGCTTTGCCGAAACACACAAAGAAGAAAGCATTTTTATCTATGTGTATCGTTGTAATAATTCCGGCCTTGTGGCACGTATACAAGCTTCAATTCGATGCTTCGAACTATATCAGTTCGTTCTTCGAGAGCCATGGCGACCACCTGATTACCAGTGTGGTGACTTATGCCAAGATCAACCTACATGTTTTAGGATTGTCTTGGATCAAGTCCTTCGATCATTACCTGGGTGCACCCTCCTACTTCATGGCCTCCACGATTGCTTTCGTGGTTGCCATCGGTTGGGGGCGACGCCTGCTGCAAAGAAAGCCCGAAGCTATTTACATAGTTTTTTATCTGTTTGTTATCGTTCCCTGGCCCCATCCCCACCACATGCAACGTTTCCTACTACCCCTTATGCCTTTTTTCCTTTTCTACGGGCTCGAAGGAAGCAAGTTTTTATTGGGTAAAGCAGGTAAGGGAAATTACAAAAAGTTTGCACTACCTTGCTACTTAGCGGCGATAGCGGTACTTGTTTTACCGACGGACTTAAGGCTTATTGGCCGATTGTTTACTCCCCTACCTGCTGAACTCGCCAACTTCTCTAGAAGCCAGGCATGGTTGTTCTCATTTGACCAACGCGCAGCATTTAAAAATATACAAATCTCGAGAAGCATCCATCAGTCCATTGCGAATACATCGGCTGTACCACCGTCGGAGTGCATATGGTCCATAGATGCCAAAAGGCATATGTTGTTGTCGAAGAGAGTGAGCTACGATACGCCGAGCCCTGCCTTAAACAAGCGAGAATTCGAACAAGCGTCGAAAAAATGCAACTACTATTTTGCGATGCGTGCTGTGCCATATCCGAACAACAGTCACTATACCTCACTCTACCCAATCGAACGCGTGAAGCAACAAGTTAAGATTGTCCAGCAAAATAAGAGCAACAAATTTGGAATTATCAGCCTTCTGCTCAAGGCTGATGGAGAACAAGGCAAATCGTAAAACAGGGATTGGGATCTTGAAAATACACGCAGCATCTAACAAGCAGAATCTTATCGGGCCTTTGGTGGTTCTTTTACTGGTGTTTCTTGTTTACGCGATTTATGCACCAGGCAAACAAGGGACCTTCTTACTCGATGACTATGCGAACTTAAGTAACCTGGTCCAAGTACAGAGCTTTAGCAACACCGATGGATTACTTCGCTATTTGTTTTCGGACACCATGGGCATACCTGCTGAACGCTGGTTGTCAAAACTAAGCTTTCTGATAAACGATACTACGTGGCCATCACATCCACTCGGATTTAAACATACCAACATTTTAATCCACATTATCAATGGCTTACTTATAGTCTGGTTGGTTCTTCGCCTAATGCGAATGACCGAACATGAGGAGCGGATCAGCCAGATTGTTGCTCTGTTCACCGGAAGTTTGTGGTTGCTTCATCCCCTTAACGTCTCTACGACCTTATATGTCGTACAACGCATGACAGAACTTTCCGCCCTGTTCAATCTCGTTGGAATACTCTTCTACCTAAAGGGGAGAGTGCTAGTGAGTAAGAATAACGTAAGAGCGGGATACGTATGGATGACCACAGGTTTGATTGGCGGGACGATATTGGGGTTTCTTTCCAAAGAAAACGGTGTGTTGCTGCCATTGTACATCCTAGCGTTAGAAATACTATTGTTTAAACATCTCGAAGGTACAGGTTGGTGGAAATACTGGAAATGGGCTTTTCTGTGGCTACCGAGCGTAATACTGATAGGCTGGCTCATATATAAGCTTCCGGTCTGGTTAGATCTCTATTCCCTAAGGCCATTTGATCTAGGGGAAAGGTTGCTCACTCAAGCGCGAGTCCTGACTGACTACTTGACCTCAATTCTACTGCCGATACGCAGGGGAACGAGTATTTTTCACGATGACTATTCAATTTCGCATGGCTTGTTGGACCCACCCGCCACTTTAATTGCCATTATTGTTTTGGTCGGGTTAATAACCACTGCCGTTCTCTACCGGCGAAAACTACCCGTTCTTTCTTTTGGCATCGTGTGGTTTTTTATTGGCCATATAATTGAATCTGGAATCGTTCCCCTGGAACTCTATTTCGAACATCGCAATTACCTACCGATGGTGGGCCCCCTGTTTATCATTTGCTATTACGCAATAACCACGGAAACACGGTTAAGAGGCTTTATATACGCCAGCTTATTCGGTTTGCTTGCGTTGTCGGCAGTTGGTACGTGGCAAAATGTCCGAGTTTGGAGCTCTCCGGGTACAAGTGTTGAGGTGTGGGAAAAAGAGCACCCCACGTCTCCAAGAGTCCTGCAATATGCGTCTAACTTTTTTGTTAGCCAAGGAAATTACGAAGCGTCCGTGCAGCGCCTTAACAAACTTGTCGAATTGAGACCAAACTGGGCCGGCCCGAAACTCAAACTTTTACTAGTGTCCTGTATCAGTGGTGAGAATAAGCTAGGGATGGAAGTTTCTGACCTGGTAACGGAATTCGAGTCAGTTGAATGGGATTCCATCTCTGTGGCTGTTCTCAGTAATTTGTTCCGAGGCATGCAGAAGAAACCGTGCCACATGTTGACCACTGATCACATGGTCGATATGGCTGATACGCTTATTGCTAATCCTGCATACCAACGACGGAAAGACGCTATGGCACTTTTACACTTACTTAAAGCAAGGATCACTGGGTACCTTGGTGACGCGTACAGCCGTGCCGAAAACCTCCAAGAGGCTTTCAAGTGGAGAACAAATTGGCATGTTGCGGTAGAAGAATCTCGGGTATGGGCGTCGCTAGGTGAATACAGCAATGCATTGGACGCGGTCAATCGGGCAAAATTATCGTACTACATTAAGTTGCGATCAATCCGTTTGTATTTTAATTCAGACGAACTATCCGCCTGGGAGGACAGGCTAAAAAAACTCAACCGCCTTAAACAGCAAAATTCAGCGGCACTTGAGGGGTAAGCGATAAGCTTTTCTTGTCGAGAGTTTTTTGAACAGCGGATTTGGTGAATACCAAAATCTCTGTTAATTGGATCACAACGCATTGATTTATATGAATTAATTACCGATGTGTTTCTAGTCCTGGTAACGTGCGTGGGTTGCAAAGATCAACAACGATACATTGATGTATAACTGGTAGATGAATCTTCGAATCTTCCGTAATTTTTTAAACCTGATTAAATCCACACCATTCCACCCTCAATGGATTGCATTACGTGAAGACAAGCGTGCGTTGTTAGACGTAACTAACCATGCAGAAGGAAGAGTTGTAGACATTGGGTGTGGCCAAAAATTAGCAGAAAGGGTTTTGGCTGAGGATTGTGAATATATTGGTCTTGACTATTTGCAAACTGCGGGAGAGTGGTATGGCACTTGCCCAAATGTATATGGCGACGCCCAACAATTGCCGTTTCAGCAGGCATCAGCAAATACAGTGTTGTTACTTGATGTGTTAGAGCATTTACCGTCACCCAATTCCTGTATCGCTGAAATCCAGCGCATTCTTAAACCTAAAGGTAAATTGATCATCCAAGTCCCATTCATGTACCCAGTGCATGATGCACCATTAGATTTTCACCGATGGACAGAGTTCGGCCTGGAGCGTTTGTTCAGAGAGCACAAATTAGAGCATTTAGAAAAAAAACCAATGGGCGCGCCGATTGAGTCGGCATCCCTTCTCTCTTGCATCGCCCTTTCAAAACATGTGATCAACTGGTACGAACAGAAAAACCCTTTGTGTTTGTTAGCTTTGTTTTTGCCTTTAGCTGTCCTCGCAATTAACTGTTCCAGCTGGTTGATCGCCACGCTTAGCAGGGACGATGGGTTGATGCCGGTTGGATATCGTTACGTTTTACGCAAAGCATAATGAAAAGCATTGTGGTGTTGACTACGTCTTTTCCTAGGTCTGAACCGGGAAGCGAGGCCGCGGGATCATTCGTTGTTGATCTATGTGAATCGCTAGGCCGGCTATGCCGTGTCACCGTGGTTGCCCCAGGTGCAAGGGACGTCATTGAGAATCACACACGATTTTCGGTATATCGGTATCGATCACCAGATAAGCCGCTGTCGACCATGCGCGTGTATCACCCCTTCGACGCATTTAATATATTTCAAGCACTAGCAGCAGGCAGAAGTGCCACCAACCGTGCCGTGCACGACACAAAGCCGGATCTGTTGGTGGCGTTATGGGCACTACCTTCTGGTTTTTGGGCACGGAATGTCGCAAGGCAAGAGCACATACCATTTGTTGTCTGGTGCCTTGGAAGCGACATATGGTCATTGGGAAGAATCCCCATTGTCAGAACAATATTAAAGGGAGTTCTTTCCTCTGCTGACCGTGTTTACGCCGATGGTTACGGTCTCGCGCGAGAAGTATCAGAGCTGGTAAATAGCAGTTGTGATTTTTTACCAAGTTCAAGGGCGATACACATCGATGAACCGTTACCCGCGCGCAATGCATCACCATACCGTCTTATCTTCATCGGTCGATGGCATCCTAATAAGGGGATAGATATTTTGCTTAAAGCATTATCTCTACTAGACACGGGCGACTGGCGACGTATCGAACGTATCGATATCTACGGTGGTGGTACTTTACATAAGGTAGTTGAAGCCGAGGTCAGCAAGCTAAGCGCTAAACATCGGCCAATATTTCTGCATGGTTACATCGATAAAAATCAAGCAATCGCAGCTATCCAACAATCAGATTGGATAATTATTCCATCCCGCATCGAAAGCATTCCGGTTATATTCTCCGACGCCATGCAATGTCTTCGCCCTGTTATTTGCACACCGGTTGGAGATCTGCCGGAGCTTTGTGACCGTAAGGAGGTTGGTTATTGCGTTGGTGAAGTCAGCCCAATTGCGTTAACGGAGGGCATAAGGCGAGCTTTGAGTTCAAATCCTATTCAATTCGAAGATGGAATGCGTTCGTACGCAGAAACATTCAAAATTGAATCTGTTGCCCAACATCTGGCAGAACTAGCCGATATAAAACTGAGAGAATAGCTACACTGTAATACTAATTCACGCTGTATCGGGGCGACCCATCTATGACAGACCTAACAGACGACATCGCGAATTCAGCTCAAAACAACATAGAGCACACCTTACCGAGATGGGGTTCCGAGTATCGTGACCAAAAAGCTACTACGATCTTGCAAGCAATCCGTCGGCATGGCATGAGTGACTTATCAAAAACACGTTGGCTCGACTTGGGTTGCGGCAGCGGTGGCATATCAAAAACCATTGCAAGCGAAGTGGCCACAATCACAGGCATTGATCCAGAGCCTTGGCCAGATTGGCCGGACTACGCAAAAGCCCACAGCAATCTGCACTTTATCTCCGAGTCGGTGGAAGACCTGTCTGTTTCAGGCGAGAGTGTCGATGTCGTAGTGTGTAACCAAGTATATGAGCATGTCGCCAATCCTAGGACATTAATAGATCAAATCTACCGCGTGCTTAAATCGGGTGGGTTTTGTTACTTCGCCGGGCCAAATCTGTTATTTCCTATAGAACCACACGTTTTTTGGCCTTTTATCCACTGGTTACCTAGAAACTTCGCCGTTCGTTTGATGCGAACATTCGGTGCCACAGAAGTTGTGGATGCGAATTCGACTACTTACTGGACTTTACGTAAATGGCTTAAAAAATTCGAAATCAAGGACATCGTCCCGGACATGATAAGCGACCCCTCTTATTACCACAGGCAAGGACTATTGTGGAAAGCACTCTCAATCTTTCCCTCATATGCGTTGCGGCAATTCAGTTGGTTGTCACCCGGATTTGTGTTTATCTTGAAAAAGCCGTCAAGGCAAAACTAAACTCGAGCAAAAACCTATACTGTCAAAAGACACGATGCTCGTCAGTCTAGGCTCACAACCAAATAACGAGATATCTGCTCTGGTCACAGAGAGTAACTCATTCTTTTCTAAAGACGAATGGCAGCGACATCTACAGAATTGTTTTAATGCGCAACCATTATATTTCCATGATCCTGACAACGATGATGGTATGGTGGTACAGATTTTTCAGCGCGGACCTTTCCGGGTTGGATATCTAAATTTTCCGATCGGAGGAACGATCCGGCATTTGGAGCCGAATTTGGACAACGTTAACCTACTAACAAGTTACTTGCGTAAGTGCTCGATACATCGACTCCGTATCCGGAAATCAGCTTTTCGAAGCGAAAGCATTCTGCCAGGGAATCCGATAACGGAGCCTGAAACTGC
>JASJAT010000195.1 GCA_030066885.1 Arenicellales bacterium
TTGGTGCATCGATTGCTTCTGCAGACAAGCGAAATGTTCCCCAGTGGATCCCGATCGAAAATCGCGCATTGATGTCCTTGTGCAACAACACCGCTTCCTCGGGATTTACGTGCATAGGTTTCATGAACCACCTCGGTTCGTATGCACCGATTGGAATTAGCCCCAGGTCAAATGGTCCATGCTCATGACCGATTCGCTTGAACTGAATATCGTTATATCCAGTGTCACCGCCAAACCAAATCTTCTTGTCGTCAATCTGGATAACCCACGATGACCACAGTGTTTGGGCGTAGTCCCAAAGCCCCCGCCCAGAAAAATGTTGAGTTGGCGTGGCAACGAACCTTGTCTTCTCAAAGGTCTTGGATTGCCACCAATCGAGTTCGATGACGTTGTTTATCCCTTCATTGATGAACCACGTTTTCAGTTTCAAGGGTACCAGCCAAGTGACTTCATTACCGAGGATCTCTATGGTTGCTTGATCTAAAGAATCGTAGTGGTTGTGTGAAATAACGACATAATGGATTGTTGGCAAATCACCGCTGTGCAATGCTGGTTGTGTATAGCGTCGCGGACCCGCAAAACTGAACGGAGACGCCCGGTCGGACAAAACAGGATCGGTCAAGATGTTGATACCCTGGTATTGAATTAGGGTCGTTGCGTGCCCAATCCAGGTAACTTGGAGTTTTCGTTGTTCTGGCTCATGGATCATCTTTAGATTGGCTGTCACCTGAGGTACTTTGTTGTCTTGCCCCTCGTATTCAGCAAAAGGCTGATCACCGAAATATCGCATTTTCACGTAAGTAAAAAATCGGGATCTGGCGAACTGCGAGTCCAAATAAGGGTTTTCAAATCCTCCTTTGGAGCTATAGTGGGTGGATGGTGTGGACTGCGCGACTGCACCGGGGTTCAGCAGAGTAGCGCCCAGCAATAGAACTATCGCTGTTTTTAATTGCCTTAGATTGTTCACGTCAGCAAAATATCTGATTAGTCATTACTACAACACCGGTTTATCCTAGCGCGAAAGTTTACGGAACCAAGATACCAAAGTAACCCGTAATATTGGATGTTTCATTATGATTAAGTTCAACAGACGTATTACTTTCATCTTGCTACTATGCGCACTGTACAACGCGCCAGCCGATGAAGTTGTTCAATCGGAACAGCACGATTTTATCGTGGAGTCAGTGTTGTCGGACCTCGATCACCCATGGAGTATGGTGTTTCTCGCTGACGAAGAGATGCTGATTAGCGAGCGGTCCGGATCTCTGATGTTAGTAAATACTACAACCGGGGAATCGCAATATGTGAAAGGATTGCCTGAGGTGGCCGCCGTCGGGCAAGGCGGCTTGATGGATATTGCCCTGCACCCGGATTTTTCCACCAACGGATTGATATATCTCTCTTTCGCCGCTTCCGATGGAAGTGGTACCGGTACAGAAGTAGCGCGTGGTAAGTTGGTGGGCAACGAATTGCGCGATGTGGAAACACTTTTTGCAGCCTTGCCGAAATCGGGAGGCGGCAGGCATTTCGGCTCTCGTTTATTGTTCGATCCCGAAGGATTTTTATATATCACATTGGGTGATCGTGGCAAACGGCCACAGGCCCAGGCGTTGACAACTCATCCGGGTTCGATAATTCGCCTGAACGAGGATGGGACTGTGCCGGTTGACAATCCTTTTGTAAAGCAGAGCCGTGTACGACCGGAGATATATACCTACGGTAATCGAAACGTACAAGGAATCGCACTACAACCCGGAACGAATCGCATTTGGGCGCACGAACATGGGCCGCAAGGTGGGGATGAAGTCAATATCGTCGTGGCTGGAACGAATTATGGATGGCCCATTATTACCTATGGTAAAAACTACGGAACGGGGACAGACATAGGCGAAGGTACACATAAGGAGGGTATGGCTCAGCCGGTTTACCAATGGACGCCCTCGATTGCACCGTCGGGGATGGCGTTCTACAGTGGTGACATGTTTCCACACTGGCAGGGCGACCTTTTTGTAGGATCGCTGAAATTTCAATTGTTGGTTCGATTAGAAGTTGACGGTGATAAAATTGTTGCGGAAGAGCAGTTGTTGCAACGACGGTTTGGGCGAATTCGGGATGTGCGTGTAGGACCCGACGGTCTATTGTATCTGCTAACCGATGAATCTGACGGACAGTTACTTCGATTGCAGCCGCGTTAACAAATAACTTCTTGGCTCCCAAAGGGGTAGACACCGGTGACACAAACCGAATAATACGATGGCCGACGAAATAGAAAGGAAGTTCCTAGTAAGCAATTCTGAGTGGCAATCCAATATTGCCGAAGAATTGCACATTAAACAGGGTTATATTGCAGTCAATAAACGGTGTGCAATACGCATCCGTATTGCCAATACGCAGGCTACCTTTAACATTAAGAGTGCAGGTTTAGATATCGCGCGAAAGGAGTACGAATATCCAATCCCCATCGATGATGCGGAGGAGATGCTGGCGCAATTCTGTCCGGACCAATACATCGAAAAGACACGGTATCGAGTCGATCATGAAACAGGCATTTGGGAGGTGGATGTGTTCGAGGGGCTGAACAAAGGCCTAGTGGTAGCGGAGATTGAATTGAAATCTAGGGATCAAAATATAACGTTGCCGGACTGGGTTGGGACGGAAGTATCGGGTGATGCGAAATATCTAAACAACAACCTCGTCACAAAACCGTTCCGGACATGGGCGGCAGCCGAGCGTGAGCATTGAGCGACGTTCTATTCGCCTAGGTGCTATTGGTAATTGAGAACCGACGGTGATGGCGATGCTATATCCAGGGGTTCGGTGTTGATTCATGACGGGCAAATACAATGCCATCCAGTTTGCTCGATTTTTATATAGATGGCACGGATTAGATCGGCCACAACGGGGAGACCAAGCGCGTCTGAGAGTTGTTGAACAACTACAAGGCTACGGTGTTCCTTACTCAGACTTGGAGGCGTGGATATTCCCGGCGCGCATAACCGGCTATCAATACGGTGAACTCGATAAGTTATGCGAGAATGGAGCACTCGCTTGGCAGGGGTATGAACGACTTTCTTCTTCGGAAGGCGTTATTGCTTTGTATAAACGGGATGAACTGCAACGACTCGCCAGGATTAGTGGACTGGTCCCCGGTGAACGTTATATACCCTTGCGTGAGCTGTTGGCGGACCGGGCATGCAATTTCGAGCAAATCAAAAGCAAGCTCGGTGGCTTCCCACCCCAGGTATTAGCCTCTATTTGGGAAATGGTATGGGGTGGAGAAGTTAGCAATCGACGGTTGTTACCGTTGCAAGCACTACACGCGGACTTTGTGGGCCGTCGGCGTTCTGGTGTTTATCGTCGACAGCGTAGATCGTTCGGACATCGCCACGTCGACGCGCCGGTGGGGTCGGCTGGAGAATGGTATTTGTTGGCAGGACCTCGACAGGGATTTGCCCCCCCTGAAGTACGTGACCAAGCGTCAGCTGAACAACTTCTCAAACGATGGGGAATAGTTACTCCACAGTGTTTAGCTGGCGAAAAAGTTACTGGTTTTAAAAAACTTGCAGCCATATTTAAGGAGATGAAGAGGAATGGGGAAGTTATGCAGAGTGAATTTGTAGAGAATCTTGGTGCCTCTCAATTTGCTTTGCCCGAAGCGATCGACCTGTTAAACACGTCTGATACCGAAGAGAAGGTGTGGATGCTTGCCGCTACCGATCCAGCGAATCCCTACGGTAGTATCTTCCCTTGGCCAAAACCTTTGGCGCAAAGTAAAACGCCACAGCGAGTAGCCGGTGCCCGCGTGCTCATCAGGAACGGTGAACTCATAGGATATATGAGCTCACGGGGTCACGACTTGGTAACGTTTCCTGTCCACGATAAGGCAAATAGTGCGGCTGTCGAAGAGGATTTGGTCGAGTTCCTCACTCTAATCGCCCGGCCCGGTCACCCCATGCTTCTGCACAGTGTAGATGGCCAAATACCAGGGCGTTCGCACCTGGCCGGCACCTTGCGTTCGGCCGGTTTTTTGGCATCTCGGCAGGGCTATATATACAGAGTATGAGGGATTTCGGCATCCTTTCAGTGAGTAGGGTGTTTACCTAACGAACTGCCTGCCGTCCAGCGCCAAAGGTTCTATAACTTATTGAATTATAAGCGTTTACATGCGCAACAGTCGCTTTGCCTATGCTGTGTAAAAAAATCTTGCAACGCTCATAGAAACCCATTATCTTATGATATAGCACCTTCAGAAACACTATATCTTGGGTTAAATGGAAGACTTAGCGTGGCTGCGGGTGCTAGGCGATAAAACTCTGCACTTAGCCGAACCTTGAGCCTTTAGTAGTTCATTGGTGAGGGAGGGGACGCAGCGATATCTGAGACGCGTAATCAGTGAAGGCCGCTTCGATTAAAGAAGCGGCCTTAGTGTCTGCACCAGAGGGTGTGCGCCTTGATAAGCAAAAACAACGAGCAAAGCACATGAACCGAGGACAAAATAAATGATGAGTTGGGCACAATGAGTTTGGTGCGTAGTGACGCCACAGCGACAGGTAAAGCACCGGCCAGACAGGCAGAGGCCAAGGTAAGTGACATCCCCCTGCAACAAGCGTCGGTTGATATTTGGGATAAAAAATACCGGCTGAAAAGTAAATCAGGCGAAGTGGTCGACAAAGATGTCGATCATACCTATCAGCGCGTCGCCCGCGCACTGGCTGCGGTTGAACAAAGCCCGGAAAAGAAACAACACTGGTACGAACGTTTTCTATGGGCGTTTCGCCATGGTGCTATTCCCGCTGGTCGGATCATATCCAACGCAGGTGCTATGCACCACAAACCTGCGACATCCACTATTAACTGCACAGTATCCGGCTTAGTCAAAGATTCGATGGATGACATTTTAGATAAGGTGCATGAAGCCGGTCTGACACTGAAAGCCGGTTGTGGCATAGGTTATGAGTTCTCTACATTGCGGCCCAAAGGTGCCTATGTGTCTGGCGCTGGTGCCTACACCTCTGGCCCCCTGTCGTTCATGGATATCTATGACAAGATGTGTTTCACGGTGTCATCGGCCGGTGGTCGGCGTGGGGCACAGATGGCGACCTTTGATGTCGGCCACCCCGACGTCAAAGATTTCATTCGAGCGAAACGGGAAGACGGTCGTCTGCGACAATTCAATATGTCTTTATTAATCACGGAGGATTTCATAGAGGCTGTTAAGGATAACGTCGACTGGAAACTGGCTTTCCCAATTAGTGAGAAAGAAGTGGAAGACGACGGTATTGAGATTGATGATGAGGAAGGCGTTATATGGCGAGACTGGCCTTATAAGAAAGGTTATGTCACCAACTCGGACGGACTGGTAGCGTGCAAAGTTTACGGTACGGTCAAAGCACGTCGGTTGTGGGACATGATCATGGCTTCCACATATGACTACGCAGAACCAGGATTTATTCTGATCGATAAAGTCAACGAGATGAACAACAACTGGTTTTGCGAAAACGTGCGCGCGACGAACCCGTGCGTTACTGCAGATACCTGGGTGCATACAGAGAATGGACCGCGCCAGGTTCATCAACTTGTCGGACAAGCGTTCAGAGCACGCGTAGAAGGCACAGACTACGACTCCGGTGGTGAAGGTTTTTTTCTGACAGCTAGAAAGCCCTTAGTGCGGATAAGGACCAATGAAGGATATGAATTACGCCTGACCGCGGATCATCAAGTACGGCGGGTAACGGTGTTTGACCGGTTTCACAACAGCACCGAGTGGTGTAAGGCAGAAGACCTTCGGGCGGGCGATCGTGTCTTACTGAATAACCATAGAGCCAACGTTGAGTGGCCGGGTGGTTATAACCATGCCCAGGGATACCTTTTGGGTTTGTTGGTGGGTAACGGATCGCTGGGCCACGAATCCGCCGAGTTGTCTGTTTGGAAAGAGCGGATTGCAGTAAACGACGTGCCGGTAAAGTCGGGAGCTGACGGAGTTATGAGTGAAGCGCTGATCGCAGCGATGACACTACCGCACCAGGGTAGAGTTGCCGGTTGGCAGGAGGTAGTGGAGCACAATGAATACCGGATCTCGCTGACTACCCTCAAAGAGTTAGCACTAAAAGTCGGTATGGTGCCGGGAAAAGAGGGGATTACACCTGCGATTGAGAGTGGGTCAAGCAGATTCTATCGAGGATTCTTACGTGGACTGTTCGATGCAGACGGTTCTATTCAGGAAAGTGAGCGAAAAGGTGTGAGTATCAAACTGGTGCAAACCGATCTCCATTGTCTGCAAGCAACACAAAGGATGTTGCTCAGGTTGGGCATTGTGTCTAAGGTTTTTCGGAACTGCAGTCCAGATGGAATCAATTCTCCGCAACGAACTCAAGGCTCGGCCTCTACAAAGCAACAGCACGAGCTTGTTATCGCAGGGGATAACATTGTTCAGTTTGAACAACTTGTCGGGTTCGCTGATACAGAAAAAACGCAGCGATTGCGGATCGCTGTGGATCGTTATTACCCGTCACTGAATCGAGAAAGGTTCACCGCCAGGGTGAGGTCTGTTAAGAGCGACGGAGTCGCTGATGTCTATGACGTGCAGGTACCCGGGATGAATACGTTCGATGCCAATGGGCTGCATGCGCATAACTGTGGAGAACAACCACTGCCTGAGTATGGTGCATGTCTTCTAGGCTCGGTTAACTTGACTCGCTTTGTGCGTGAGCCTTTTACTGACAACGCTCATTTTGATTGGAAAGAATTCCGTGAAGTCGTCGCGGTCTTTACTCGAATGTTGGACAACGTCGTTGAAATCAATGGTCTGCCTTTGGGTAAGCAGCGTCAAGAAATTGAGCGCAAGCGCCGGCACGGTATGGGGTATCTGGGACTCGGTTCAACTTTAACCATGTTGGGTATGCGATATGGCTCACCAGAATCCTTGGAGTTCACCGAGAGGGT
>JASJAT010000196.1 GCA_030066885.1 Arenicellales bacterium
GCCAAATACCTTACTTTTTTACTGGGAGTGTGGCAGTTGGATTTACACATAAGGTTTGGTCACCTAACTACGTCCGCTCTCGCAACGCCTTATCCCTCTTCTATGGGCACATGTTGAGAAGATGGACAATCCGTCAAGGTGATGGTACCCAGGAAACCGCTATTTTCCGGTTTACATCTCTGCAATAGCCATCTCTTACTTTCACATTGTAGTCACACGGTTCAAGGTATCGTGAGAAAGTTTAGGGCGGCAAGTGGATGTTCGAGGAACCTATCGGAGTGCCGCAAGCACTGTGACCTTGCGTTGCATCGCTTTGTATTGAAAGGACGCTGTAACATTTGTTTGTTTAAATTTAAGCGAAGATGATTGTTCTGGTCTGGTCCACACCGGAAGGTTAATGGCCTCCCGGCTCTGACAACCCGCTTTATCGATTTAGAAGACGACCAGGTATTCCCTTAAACGTCCGCTTTGGAAGAGAGCAAGGAATAAACCCATGCGAAACATTAAAAAATATCGACAGCGGACCAATTGGTTGTTACTGATACAGCGAACTATCGCAACGATGATCATCCTTGTTGCAAGCACACATCCAACTGTCGTGCGAGCACAAAAGGAATTGTTCGAGCCAACCCAAACCACCAGTCCACGCGCCACATTGTTTTCCTTCATCAATACAATGAACCGGGCGTACCGGGTAGGTGGCGGGGATCATCCCGGGAACTCTGCGAAATTGATCGCTAAGGCAATCCGATATCTCGACCTGTCGGAACTGTCCGAAAGCTCGGCCGATTACCTGTCCATAGAGTCAGCCCTTAAATTAAAAGAAGTGCTCGACCGAATCGAGATTCCAGACCGCAGTGATGTACCTGGGCGTCTCGAGGCCACTGGACAATCTAGAGAGACGGGCATCATCAAAGGAGGTGAGGCTTCAACCATAGTACCCCCTATCACATTGTGGCAAATCCCGGGAACCAATATTGAAATTCATCGAATCGAAACGGGCTTAAGAGAGGGGGAATACCTTTTTACACCTAGAACTGTGAGTCGTGTACCGGTCTGGTACGACCGCATCAAAGATAAGCCTTATAAAGAAGGGGCAACGCCCGGCATCTATGAAGCCTATTCCCTTACACCGGGACGCGAAATAAACCTTCATTTCTATCAGCGCTTACCAAATTGGAGTCAATGGACCTTCGCGGACCAGACGGTGTGGCAGTGGGTTGCCGCTGTGTTAACGCTCCTGATTCTTTTTGTGTTCATTGGCTACGCCCTTAAATTTGCTCGGGTTTTTGATGGAAATTTGAACAGTGGGCAAAGCGAGGAGAATCGTCGATCCTGGAAGCCCGCGTCGTTGATTGCTCTTCTTGCAATCACACTCACCGTCTGGGGAGTGGATTACGCCATAGACGACATTTACAACCTGACGGGTGCAGTCCTCCTGTGGCTTGGCTTCATGCTGAAGCTATTGCGTTATGTATTTACCGCTTGGTTTACGTTCGTACTGATCAGTCAGATTTTCGAAATGAGTATCTGGATACGAGGCTACGTATCCAATTCAGCGTTGGCCCAGCTGTTCCGTCTAGTCGGCTATTTTATCGGCGGCACTGCCGTGATCTTAATCTTATTCCAGGCCGCACATAGTTTTGGTCTGCCAGCGTATTCAATCGTCACCGGCTTTGGGGTAACCGGCATTGCGGTATCGCTTGCCGCTCGAGAGACTCTTCAGGATATCTTCAGCACTTTCGAAATCATGATTGAGCGGCCATATCGTATCGGCGACTATATCGAGGTGGGTAAGTTCGCGGGCACGGTGTTACAGATAGGCTTTCGCAGCACGAAAATTCGAACCCAGTCAGACGTCATCGTGACCATCCCACATTCGAGTATTTCCTCCGGTCCCATTGCCACCTATTCCTCTATTCCAGCCGGCTAAAGGCTCGAACCAGATACTTCACGATCAAAGCAACACTCATCCATTTGACGGCTTTGCGTCGTAAACAATTTTCGCCCGAAATACTTGAACGGCCTTGGTGGGTATAAGCACCGGTACCAGTCCTCGCTCGTGAAGGGCTACCTTGTGGGGCCGTGAGCCGCCTTATAGCCACAGCAACACTCGATCCAATCTCCCTTTGTGGCGGGGGTCCGCTCTCAACGCTGAAAGCAGTCGTTAATATAAAGAACGTACCTCCGGCATTTCATAATGCCTCCGAAAGCGCTCTAATGCTCAGAGTGAGGCGGCAATGCGCACGCCTTCCTCGATGGCGCGTTGAGCATCGAGCTCGCGCGCCATCCTGGCGCCGCCAATGATGTGCTGCGCCAATTCAGCGAGGTCGTCGACCGGCTCCTGCCCAGCGCATAGCACAACGCTGTCACAGATGACCGTCCGATCGTTGCCGCCGATACTGATATGCAGGCCCTCGTCGTCGATGCGACGATACGACACACCGCCGATCATGTCGACCTCCGCGCGCACTAACACCAGTCGGTGGACCCAGCCGGTTGTCTTACCAGGGCCCGATCCCATCTTCTTGTCGCTTCGTTGAAGGAGCGTCACCTCATGGACTGGCGCTACCGCCCGAGCTGCCTCGCCGTCGATACCCCATGTCGTGCGAAACGCATCGACGTCGATGTGGCTCTTGTGGTCGCGCTCGACCAGCAACACCGCGACGTCCACCCCGATGCCGCCTGCCCCGATGATCGCGACGCGCCGTCCCGGCTCCCGTGCACCGGATAGCAGCTGCTCGTAGGTCATCACCGAGGGATGTTCGATGCCCTTAATATCGGGCACTCGGGGCATCACCCCCGTGGCCAGAACCACTTCGTCAAAGCCTGCGAGCATCGCTTCGGAAGCCCGCGTCCCTAGGTGCAGATTGACACCGCTTTCGGCGATCCGCCAGCGAAAGTAACGCAACGTCTCGTTGAACTCCTCCTTGCCCGGAATGCGCCGGGCCAGAAGGAACTGGCCACCGATCTCCTTCCCGGCCTCGTACAGCGTCACGTCATGGCCCCGCTCCGCTGCGACGGTAGCGCACGCGAGCCCGGCAACGCCTGCCCCGATGACCGCAACCCGCTTGACTCGATCCGTCGCAGTCCACGTGAACTCGGTCTCACGGACGGCACGCGGGTTGACCAAGCAGGTTGCCTCCCGATGGGTGAAATAATGGTCGAGACACGCCTGGTTACAGGCAATGCAGGTGTTGATGGTTTCGGGGCGTCCGGCGGACGCCTTGGCCATGAATTCGGGGTCGGCTAGGAAGGGTCGCGCCATCGATACGATGTCGGCACGACCGTCGGCAATGATAGCGTCGGCAACCTCAGGGGTATTGATGCGGTTAGTGCCGATCAGGGGTACGCCGACTTCGCCCATGAGCCGCGCCGTCGCCCAGATCCAGCCGCCGCGCGGCACCGCCTGGGTAATGGTGGGAACCGGGGCTTCGTGCCATCCAATACCGCTGTTGATGACGTCGGCACCAGCCGTTTCGATCAACCTTGCAAGCTCGACCACATCCTCGAATGGGCTGCCGCCCTCGACAATGTCGAGGACCGAGATTCGATACATGATGATAAAGTCCGAGCTTGTCGCCTCGCGCACCCGCCGCACGATCTCTACCGGAAAGCGCACACGGTTCTCGAAACTGCCGCCCCAACGATCAACGCGTTTGTTGGTCCGTGGCGCTGTGAATCTGTTAATTAGATACCCCTCGGAGCCCATAATCTCGACGCCGTCGTAGCCGGCTGCGCGGGCAATGACGCTGGCCCGCACGAAATCTTGGATCGACCGCTCGACGTCCTCGTCAGTCATTTCCCGTGGCGTCTCGGTGTTGATCGGTGATTTAATCGGTGATGGTGCCACGATCTCGGCGTGATAGCCGTAACTTCCCGAGTGCAGCAGTTGTAGGAGAATTCGGCCCCCCTCGCGATGGATCGCATCGGGTAGCACTCGGTGACGCTCGGCGTCGGCTTCAGTGATGAAAGCGGCGCTTTGCGCCAGGCGCCCTTCGCTGTTGGGTGCAAAACCACCGGTCACCATGAGCGCACATTGGCTTCGCGCCCGCTCGGCGTAGAACGCTGCAAGCCGTCTCAGACCACCCTCCCCCTGTTCTTCTAAATTCGTGTGCATCGAGCCCATCAAGGCTCGGTTCGGCAAAGTGTGCGGACCGACCTCGATCGGTTTGAACAGGTTCGGAAAAGCCCGGCCGGGTGTTCCCATCACGAAGCGCCTCATTGTGTGTATCCGAGATGTTTACGTGGGACACACGGGCAGGTCAACTTGACTTCCTGCGATGCTGCAGCTACTTCTCTTATGCGACCCATAATCGACATCCCACCGGTTTATTTAAGATGCCCCTGATTTTCTTTCAAGTCATTTGTTGATATGAGTCAACGAAGAGCTGAGTAGGCTTCAATAAATTCATCTAAGAAATCACTTCCAGTAAAGGTCGCAAAAGAAAATGAACATTGTATTCAAGAAATGTTATAGAACTTACGCCGTTGTGCTCCTAATGGGAATATCGTTCCTGGCGGGGTGTGCTAGCACAACGGAGGGAACGCAAGTAACGTCCGGTTTTGTTTACGATCAGGAAGCTTTATCTGGGACGAAACCCTGGACGTCTGAGAATTTCAAAAACAACCCAGATAATTTTCAGTTTGCCATCATTGGTGATAGAACCGGTGGCGCCAATGTGGAAGGCACCTTTGAGTTGGCCGTGGGCCAGCTCAATCTGTTGCAGCCAGAGTTCGTGATTAACGTTGGCGATCTCATCGAAGGCTACACGGACCAGACGTCAGAGCTGAATGCTGAATGGAATGAGATTGACACCATGTTGGCAAAACTTGAGATGCCGTTTTTCCACACTATCGGCAACCATGATGTCTCGAATGAAGTCTCACAGCAGGTGTGGCGTGAAAGGCACGGAGCGACTTACTATCACTTTGTTTACAAGGATGTCTTGTTCCTGGTCCTCGATAGTGAAGACAATTCGCGGCCGGAGCCACCACCGCATATGAAGGAGTCCATTGAACTCTATAACCGGTTGCAGAAGGAAGATCCGGAGACAGCAAAGAAAATGCTGGCGGAGTTTATGAAAGACGAGTCCGTCGTTGCTGGGCTGTCTAAGCCCGTAGAGTTTCCTGAAGATCAGATAACCTGGATCAAGAAGACGCTAGCTGATAACGCCGATGTGCGGTGGACCTTTTTATTCATGCATGAACCTGCCTGGGAGAATCCCTCAGAGAGTTTCAAGGAGATTCAGAGACTGATTCAGGACAGGAACTTCACTTGGTTTGCGGGACATCTGCATTACTATGACTACGATGAAATCGATGGGCGCGAGTACATCACCATGGGACCTGCCGGTGCCTCCTTTCACCACGAAGGTCCAGGTAATGTGGATCACATCACGTGGGTAACCATGACGGATGACGGTCCTGAGTTCGGCAACATTGCGTTGAAGGGCGTGTTTGATCGCAAGGGTCTGGATCCCTCATTATTCGGTGCTTATGATCGAAAAGGAGCGGAGAACTAAGTCCTGCAAGTATAAAAGCAGGAGATATGTACGTTGCAGCTAGAGCTTTCCCCCAGGGAGAGGCAAGTTTCTTCCCTGGAGATGTCTCTTATTGCCGATCAAATAGACAATGCTGCCTTTGAAGAAGGTAGTTATCGATCAGGCGGCTTTAAAGCCAGTAACGGACATTCGCCTAGGAATAGAGACTTCAAGCGCCCTGACGAATCACCTTTATGACGGCAGCCGTTTCCTGTGATCCATATCCGGCTTTTTGAGCGCGTTTCACCCAATCACACATGAGGTCTGGTAGTTCGCTATTGATGCCGGCGTCATTCGCTTGTTGCTGCATTCGAGTGACGGCGCTTCCAGCCACGTCGACCGTGGCTCCAGCCTTGGTAATGGTGTCGAAAGACCCGTCATTGATCGCTTGGGTCAGTGGAACAGCTCTATCGTTGGCTGGCAACAGCGCGGTAAACTCTGACACAGGCACACCTTCCGCCTCGCAAACGAGCGCGCCATGGATTGACCCGAAAATGATACCCACGGTGCGCGACAGGAACGCCAAATCAAGCGTCGCGGGCGCCCGAATGTTTTGACCAAGAAAGCGTAGGTCGCCTGCAAGGTGTTGAAGGTCGACCCGGCAATCAGCGAACACGGGCTCAGAACCAGCGACCACAATCTGTCCGGTAGCAGTCCCAATGTTGCCCGGCCAGCAAAGTATGGCGCCGTCCAAATAGGAAGCTCCGTGATCGCTGAACCACTTTTCGCTGGTCGCGGCTTCTTTAGGGGTTGCCGTACTCAGTTGGATCACTGTGCGACCATTGAGCAAAGGCAGAACATCGGGCTGATCAAATAGTTCTGTGGTCGAATCATAGTCGAGGAGGCAGACAATAACCCGAGAACTGGCTGTAAGGGCTTCGACGAAGTTCGATGGCCCACGAGCGCCCAGAGCCACAAGAGGCTCAATCTTTTCTGGTGATCGATTCCATACCGTTACGTTTCGCCCCGCAACCAAGAGTGTCCGTGCGAGTGCTGAACCCATCGCCCCCAAACCTACTACTGTAATGTCGCTCATCGTCTTCCCCCTTCAAAATCTTGTTTCCAAACCATTATGTGTTTTAGCAGAGAGATTGTCACTGACCTATTGCCAAGGTCGCTTCGATTCACGCCAATGCGGAACTTAATTAGTAGATTCTGAGCGTCGGCTTCTGGCCGTCTGGAGCCGTTCGATTCAGGAATAGAGAAGGATAAATAGCCTTTCAGTAATCAGGCAGCTTTGAGAGTGGGAGCGGACATCCGTTCCAATCCTATTGCAATTCAGTGGCTACAGTACCTTGCGACCTATAGATAAGATGGGAATATGCTGCTCGGGTGTCATGGACCAAAATCACAATGTTTAGCGAAGAGATCTACGTCTGCAATCGGGTT
>JASJAT010000036.1 GCA_030066885.1 Arenicellales bacterium
AATCTGTCACTTCAGGCTGGATTTTCCTTCAATAGAACGACGCTACCAAATCAGATTTAACGACTATTTCTCGGAAGAACTAAATGCGCTCACGGCAATGGCACATGATGGCTTGATCGACTTGCAAGAGTCGGAAATAAAGGTCAGGCCCCCAGGCAGATTGCTGGTGCGAAATATTTGTGCTGTATTTGACTGCTACTTCGATTGGGGCGATAAGACGGTACGGTTCTCAAAAGCAATTTAACGCAGTAGGAGCGGCGCCCTCGCCGCGATTAATCGGAGAGCTCTTGAACATCTAGAACCCCTTCACCCATCTTCCGTAAATTGAACACCTGCAACTTGCGGAACGGGCGAGGTTATATAATCATGCACCGAGCAGATCTATAACGTATGAACCAAAACCATGGCTGACATCCCCGAATTCAGGCCGCTGAAGGCTGCCGTACTTACGGTATCGGATACCCGGACGCTAGAGAACGACAAATCCGGCGATCTAATCGTCGATCGCCTCGAACAAGCGGGACATCAAGTCATACATAGAAAGATTCAACTGGATGAGTTGGACTTACTCAAGCAAGATTTTCACAGTCTTGTCCGCGATCCTGACGTGGATTTGATCGTTACGACTGGTGGTACCGGACTTACCAAAAGAGATGTCACTCCAGAAGTCGCCGAGGCGTTTTTTGATAAACACATCCCAGGCTTCGGTGAGCTGTTTAGGATGCTGTCCTATGAAGAGATTGATTCGTCGACGATCGAATCCCGGGCTTGCGCCGGAGTAGCCGACGGAACCCTAGTCTTCGTCTTACCCGGCTCGCCAGGGGCCTGCCGGACCGCAATGGACAAAATCATTCTGAAACAAATCGATATCCGCACACGGCCATGCAATTTAACTGAATTATTACCGCGCATTCGTAGCGAAACTCCGTAAAATAAGTAAGTTGAGCCGAACTACATTCTGGACATAGTTATGTCAGTGCAGAGCGACCAAAGGAAACCGGTGACCATCAATACGTTGCACAAAATGAAGCAACAAAAGGAGAAGTTTACTTGCCTCACGGCTTACGACTACTGTTCCGCTTACAGTGTCAGTTCCAATGGCGTCGAAGTCATATTGGTCGGTGATTCACTGGGCATGGTGATTCAAGGCCACGATTCCAGCCTCCCTGTGACGGTAGACGATGTCGCTTATCACATGCGATGTGTGAAGCGAGGAAATCAGGGCTCCTTTCTCATGGCCGACATGCCATTCATGAGCTATCACGACCACAACCAAACACTGGAAAACTGCGCCGTCTTGATGCGTGAGGGCGCACAGATGGTAAAACTTGAAGGAGGTGGCTGGCTGGCGGATTTTACGCGTTTGATAGTTCAACATGGTATTCCGGTATGTGCCCACATGGGGCTTACCCCCCAGTCGGTGAATCATCTCGGTGGATACCGCGTGCAAGGACGTAATCCGGAGCAAGCACAGGAGATGATCGACGAAGCGCTTATTCTGCAGGAAGCGGGGGCAGATATTATTCTTTTAGAATGTGTACCCACCGACCTGGGCGCTAAAATAACCGATGCCCTAGACGTTCCAGTCATCGGCATCGGCGCAGGGCCAGACACCGATGCTCAAATCATGGTTTGGCATGATTTGTTGGGGCTCTACCCGGGTCGACCTGCCAAGTTCGTAAAGAACTTCCTCGCTGGCGAAAGCGGCGGCATCCAAGGCGCAATCACCAGTTACGTCAGTGCAGTTAAACAAGGACTTTTCCCAGCCCCGGAACATTGTTATACCTAACCCGCATATTGCATCAAGGCGGCCGTGTGTTGCATTTGAGTTCCTTATTAGTATCTCAAATCAACGAATGCTTAAATACTTCGATGGGTACAGGTCCCCAGTGGTCGGCCTACCCCAACCCTGGCAGCGCCAGGCGCCATCATCCGGGGTTCTGATGCAATATACAGGTTAAACGTCTGCGCGTTCTGTCCTAAGCAAATCTAAAATCGAGATAGCGTTAGGCGGCGAAATCTTCATTCTCACCATCACCCCCGTTACCATTGTGATGGTTTTTGCCATTCCGCTTATAGATCTTGTTTGACTCCGGTTGTTTGTCCCACCTATAAAAACGCATAGGCGGTACATTGAGAAATTCCACTTCGACCTGGGGATCACCCAGAAGTTCGCGGCCAAGTATCGCCACCTTGTCTCGAAATTGGTATGCAATGAAACGACCACCAGGTGCCAAACAACTCCACACCGCATTGATTATCCGCTTTCCCAGCGCAAGCGGCATGGTCGAAAATGGGATACCGGACACTACCACATCGGGTTGAGGTAAGTTATTTGACGACAACGCCTCGGTGAGGTTCTCTGCGCAACCCCGATATACGATTAGTCGCGGATCTGCTTCTGATCTCAACAAAGAAGCAAATTTTGGATCGATCTCAATCGCGAGGAGTTTCGAATGTTTAGGCAAAGCACGCATGATTGCCCTCGTGGTGCCCCCGGTTCCAGGTCCAAGTTCGACTACCAGGTTCGCCTTTTCTATACCTGCGCCTTCAGTTAAACGCCTCTCCAAAAACCGAGAACTTGGAATTACGGATCCTACAATATGCGGGTTCTTCAGAAACCCCTGTAAAAAAGCTAGTCGTTTGTCAGGTTGTAAGCGAAGGCGGTGTAAGTTTTTCAAAAAGTGGAACTCCCCGAAT
The DNA here is from genome assembly GCA_030066885.1 of Arenicellales bacterium. Taxonomy (GTDB): domain Bacteria; phylum Pseudomonadota; class Gammaproteobacteria; order Arenicellales; family JAANXG01; genus JAHEKE01. The sequence continues at coordinate 2,701 of JASJAT010000036.1, forward strand.
TTTTATTTTTTGGCGTTGAAATTTTACTTATTAAGTTTAGCGATGTCATAGCCATTCCCTGACCAACCTGCTCGTTCAAAATTGGGGCGAAATTATATATTTTTACTCGCGCTTATACCAAATCAGGGATATAACCACTCACTAACCCAGTGTGTGTCGACGCGGCGAAAGCGCAATCGATCATGCAAACGGTTAGCGCGCCCTTGCCAAAACTCGATACTACTCGGTTGCAACTGGTAACCCCCCCAAAAATCAGGTAGAGGGACTTCGTCGTCCCCAAACTCTTCCAATTTCAAGGTGTAGGCGCCTTCAAGCTCTTTTCTACTCGGTAATACCTCACTCTGACGTGACGCCCAGGCCGCAATACGACTGCCGTGCGGCCTGGTTTTGAAATACGAAGACGAGTCTTCGGTTGAAACACGCTTTACCACTCCTTCAATCCTTATCTGCCGTTGTAAAACGTTCCAGTGAAACACCAACGCGGCATTGGGATTAAGGTCCAACTCATACGCCTTCCTGCTTTCGTAGTTGGTAAAAAAGGTGAAGCCGTTTTGACCAAAACCTTTTAACAGCACCATACGGGCAGATGGCACGCCATCCGGAGTGGCGGTAGCCAACGTCATAGATTCATGCAAATACAAACCGGATTGCTCCGCGGTTTTTATCCAATCTCCGAATATTTCGATAGGATCCCGGTCCTGTGCGGCCATGGGCAACCCACTGAATACACCTGTACGTATTGTTTTTAAGATTCGTATTGCTTGCCGAATATACATGTTAATAGCAACCGTAAAGCTGCAGCATACCCAACTGCTGTAAAAGAATAAGGCAAGGGAGGGTACGACACCATAAAGGGTTTAGTATCACCACTGTTATCTAATAGACCAAGTCGAAAGTATAAAGCCAAAGGGAACCGAATTTGGTCCTTAAGGACTTTGTACTTTGATTTCTCCTTCACGGCGTGGCCCATGTGTGGGCAAAAAAGAAACCCTGGTGTAAACCAGGGTTTCACTGCCAGATATCCTTGGGATCGGTGGCTCTACTTGATTTTTGCTTCTTTATAGATAACGTGTTTGCGAACCACGGGATCGTATTTTTTAAATTCGAACTTATCCGGTGTGTTTCGCTTATTCTTTGTCGTCGTATAGTAGTGACCGGTACCGGCACTGGAAACTAGTTTAATTTTGTCTCTCATCGCTCTCTCCTATACTTTTTCGCCTCGCGCTCTCAGCTCCGCGAGGACCGCATCGATACCACTTTTATCGATGATACGAAGACCTTTGGTAGATATTCGAAGGCGTACCCAGCGTTTTTCACTTTCCACCCAAAACCGACGGTAGTGCAGGTTGGGTTGGAAACTGCGTCGCGTCTTATTGTGGGCATGCGACACATTGTTACCGCGTATGGTGCGCTTTCCGGTAATTTGGCAGACTTTCGACATTTACTAAGGTTTCAGCTATCGGCAGTTTTATTCGGACCGGCTATGAAAAAGAGGGCGCGTTTATACCAGAATTGGGGTGTTAAGTGAATAGCCGTGGGCTGTATTCCGCATAGAAGGTGCGAATTACTAAGCAAGCAGCGAGTCGCTAGTGTCTAGTAGCTAGAGTAGGAGGTGAACAGCACCCTAGCCACTAGAAACTAGGCTACTCGCTACTATCAATAGGCCACTGCCGGTTAGGTCCAGTGACAACCGTGTTACAGTGCTACAGTAGTCCCCGCTCACTGAATGATACCGAGTCTCTCTCGCCAACCACAATATGGTCGACAAGACGAACATCGACCAGTGCGAGGGCTGACCTCAACCGTTGTGTCAGGGCCTGGTCGGCCGCACTCGGTTCGGCTACCCCGGATGGGTGATTGTGGGCTACGATCACAGCTGCCGCGTTTGTCGCCAAGACCGTTCTCACTACCTCTCTGGGGTAAACGGAAGCCCCGTCTATCGTTCCGCGAAATAGTTCTTTGAAAGCGATGGGGCGATGCCTAGTATCCAAATAGAGACAACCAAAAACTTCGTACGGTAAATCCCGCAGTTTTGCCTTTAGATAGGCTCGAGCTGCCTGGGGTGAGGTTAATGCATCTACGTCCTGCATCTGTTCGGCTAAAAAGCGCCGGCCCAGCTCCAGGGAAGCATGGAGGATGGCGTATTTTGTATCGCTCAGCCCCCGGTGCTGACAGATACTCAGTCGATCTGCAGTTAACAGTCCCCGTAGTCCGCCATAAGCGCTAAGTAACTCTCGAGCGATGTCTACTGCTGTTTTTCCACGCGGGCCGGTTTTTAACAATATGGCTATCAGCTCTGCATCTGAAAGGTGGCCGGGACCATGGGTCAATAGCTTTTCTCGTGGTCGTTCTTGTGACGGCCAATCTATAATTGACATTTCAACCTCCTTGTTCATTTGGAATGAGCAAACCATGTCCGCATATTCCTTCTTGACGGTGTTTTGGCCTGGAATCCCACTACCATATGCGGACCTGTCACTTAGTGTATAAAATACACCAAAGCAAAAACCGGTTAAACTTTAATATATATGGGTATCGCTAACAAACATGTCATTCTGGGCGTGACCGGTGGCATTGCCGCCTATAAAAGCGCAGACCTTGCCCGCCGCCTGCGTGAGCAAGGGGCCGAGGTAAGGGTCGTGATGACGCTAAATGCGGGGCAGTTTATTACCCCCCTAACCATGCAGGCCGTTAGCGGCCATCCGGTTCATTCAGACCTACTGGACCCTGAAGCCGAAGCAGGAATGGGGCACATTGAATTGGCGCGATGGGCGGACGTCGTGCTGATCGCACCGGCCACTGCAAATTTCATTTCCCGTTTTGCGCGAGGTATCGCCGACGATCTGCTGACCACCCTGTGTTTGGCGACACAAGCTCCCATCGCACTGGCGCCTGCGATGAACCAGCAAATGTGGCAAAACCCGGCAACCCAAGACAATATCGCCATCCTCAACAACAGAGGTGTTCCTATACTTGGACCGGCGGTAGGTGACCAAGCATGCGGTGAAACAGGGCCAGGGCGTATGCTCGAACCTGTTGAATTGATCGAAGGGGTGTCCAAGCTTTTCGAATCCGGTGCATTGGAGGGCTGCAATGTTATGGTGACTGCTGGACCCACTTGGGAGGCGATTGATCCGGTGCGGGGAATCACCAACCACAGCTCAGGTAAGATGGGTTATGCGGTCGCGCACGCCGCTGCTGAAGCTGGTGCCAGGGTCATATTGGTTTCAGGGCCAACGGCACTTCAAACACCACCCCGAGTAGATCGTGTCTCTGTCCTGTCAGCCCAGCAGATGTACGATGCGGTGATGTCTAAAATCTCAGACACAGATATATTTATTTCAGTGGCCGCAGTTGCCGACTACCGACCCCGCGCCAGCGCCGATGAAAAAATCAAAAAGCACGCAGATACGCTATCCTTGGAACTTATCAAAAACCCGGACATCTTGTCCGCAGTCGCCGAGCACAAGCACGTGTACACCGTTGGCTTTGCTGCTGAGACCACCAACGTTGAACAGCACGCTCGAGAAAAGTTGATCAGCAAGGGGGTAGACCTGATCGCAGCCAATAAAGTAGGTGCCGGTAAAGGGTTCGGGACTGAAGACAACGCCTTAATCTTGGTCGATCGGACCGGTTTAAAATCACTACCACAGGCGCGCAAGGCACGGCTCGCCAGGTGTTTGATTGACGAGATCTCTCAAAGACGCAATGCAAAAAGTACAAGTCAAGATACTAGACAAGCGCGTCGGTAGCGCTTACCCGCTGCCGGAATATGCAACAGAGGGATCCGCCGGCATGGACTTGCGGGCCTGCCTCGATGAACACCTTCGCATCGAGCCAGGTGAAGCTCAACTCGTTCCTACGGGAATTGCAATTCATATAGCCGACCCAGAACTGGCCGCAGTCATCCTCCCGCGATCGGGACTCGGCCACAAACAAGGTATCGTGTTAGGTAACTTGGTAGGCCTTATTGATTCCGATTATCAGGGCCAGTTGATGGTGTCGGTTTGGAATCGCGGGAAACACAATGTTGTTATCGAACCGGGCGATCGAATCGCGCAATTGATATTTGTACCGATAAGAAAGGTCAGTTTTGACATCGTCGACGATTTTGAGAGAAGCTCACGCAGCGAAGGTGGCTTTGGGCATACTGGTCGGCAATAATTTACTTAGCTTTCACAACAAGGTTAGCCAACTGGCCCACAAAAAAGTTCTCGCTAGGCGTCAAGATCCCAGAGTTATGATTTGTTGCTGTAAAAATCTTCATTATTTCTTTCTTGGTGTCTTTGCGCCGTTACCAGAGACACTACAACGTTTTTCTAAGCACACTTACTAACTGCCACTAAGAACTGAGTATGTCGGAAACACTGACCATTAAAGACAATCGCACTGGAAAACAATACGACCTCGACATAAGCCATGGGATCATTCGGGCAATAGATTTGCGCCAGATTAAGAACAACCCCGATGATTTCGGTTTGATGGCGTATGACCCCGGCTTTGACAATACAGCTTCGTGTAAGAGCGCGATAACAGAACTTGATGGTGCGCGCGGTATTCTCAGATACAGAGGTTATCCGATTGAACAGCTTGCCGAAAAAAGCACCTTCCTTGAGGTAGCTTACCTGCTAGTCCATGGCGAGCTGCCCACAAAACCCCAGTTGACGTCATGGGTACATAACGTCATGTACCATACACAATTACATGAGAAGACCAAGAAATTTATGGAGGGATTCCATTACGATGCCCACCCAATGGGGATGTTAGTAAGTACCGTGGGTGCCCTGTCTACTTTTTATCCAGACGCCCGCAACGTTAACGACTTTGAAACCCGGATGCTTCAGGTATATAGGTTGATCGGAAAAATAGCGACGATTGCTTCGTATACTTACCGCAACGGTATGGGGTTTCCGTACGTTTACCCGGATGCCACCCTAAGCTACACAGGGAATTTTCTGAACATGATGTACCGGCTGTCGGAACCTCGTTACCAGCCTGATCCGGTGTTGGAACACGCGCTGGATGTATTGTTCATTCTGCACGCGGATCACGAACAAAATTGCAGTACCAATGCCATGCGCAGTATCAGTAGCTCGATGGCAGATCCTTATGTTTCTGTGGCCGGTGCCGCCGCAGCCTTGTCGGGACCCCTACACGGTGGAGCAAACGAGGCAGTGCTGCGTATGTTGAACGAGATTGGGAGTGTTAAGCACGTGCCCGACTACATCAAACGGGTCAAAGCCGGTGAAATGAGATTGATGGGATTCGGACACCGGGTCTATAAAAACTACGATCCTCGAGCCAAGATCATCAAGCAAACTGCGTATCAAGTGTTCGAAGTTACAGGGAAAAATCCCCTTATTGATGTGGCTCTGGAACTGGAACGTATTGCACTGGAAGACGGTTATTTTGTAGATCGAAAACTGTATCCTAACGTCGACTTCTATTCAGGCCTGATCTACGAAGCGATGGAATTTCCTACTAGCATTTTTACCGTTCTGTTCGCGATCCCCCGTACCGCCGGGTGGGTAGCCCAATGGATGGAGCAGATGGTCGATGGCGAGCAACGAATCGCCCGTCCGCGGCAAGAATATGTTGGAAGTAGACAGCGAGACTTTGTTCCCTTGGAAGAGCGTTCGTCGTAAGTCTTGCAGGCGTAGCACACAAAGGTGGGCAATTACGCGACGAACAGCACAACTGGGAGCGAGCAATCTCTTCGATGGGGTATCGCATCACATGTTAAGGACCTATAATTTCGCAGTGCGCAAACAGCTCGAGGTTTGTTTTCTTATTGATTAATCTGGCGACACGCCGAGTTCAAAATGATAGGCCCACTCAAATTATTTCCTGACCCGAACAGCCCCCTGAACGGCGCTAACGCTTCCTATCTTGAGGAAATCTATCGCCAGTTCCTGAGCTCGCCTGATTCCGTAGACGAGCAATGGCGTAATTACTTCAATTCCTTAGAGGCAGTACAAATTAGTGGCGCCGGTCTCCCCTCGCCCTCTGCAGCTGTACCTGCGCCTATGTCGGAGTCTGCAGCGGCGAAGCAATCTGCCGTACTACGACTTATAAATGCTTACCGGGTCCGCGCTCACCAGAATGCAGATACCGATCCCTTGAATTTTTATCAGCGTGATGTAGTACCCGACCTTGAGCCGGAATTTCAAGGATTGACCAAAGAAGACATGGAACAGGAATTCGATACAGGCTCGCTGGCTGTACGCAATCGCATGCGGCTTAATGAAATCGTGGACACACTGAGAGGTGTATATTGTGGGACTATCGGTATCGAGTATTACTATATTACCAACACCAAGAAGAGGCGCTGGATACAAGCACGTATCGAGCCGACTCTGGGTAAGTGGGCAGCGCAATTATCTCCTGAAATACGCCGCGGACTGCTACAGCACTTAACTGCTGCGGAAGGTATCGAACGTTACTTGCACACCAAGTATGTCGGCCAAAAGCGCTTTTCTCTCGAAGGAGGCGAAAGCTTGATACCGATGTTAAAGGAAATCGTGCAGAGAGGGGGTGCCAAGGGAATCAAGGAATTCGTTTTGGGAATGGCTCACCGTGGCCGCCTTAACGTACTCGTCAATATCTTAGGAAAATCTCCAGAAGAGCTCTTCTCCGAGTTCGAAGGCAAGCACAAGACCTCAGACTCACTGACTGTATCGGGAGATGTCAAATACCATCAGGGTTTTTCATCCGATATTCAAACACCTGGAGGACCGGTGCACGTTGCACTGGCTTTCAACCCTTCTCACTTGGAGATCGTCTCGCCCGTCGTTGAGGGTTCGGTTAAAGCCCGGCAGTTGCGCCGTGGAGACCGGCTGGGGGAAACCGTGTTACCGGTCATAGTCCACGGCGACGCCGCCTTCGCCGGGCAGGGCGTAGTCATGGAAACCCTGAATCTATCTAAGACGAGAGGTTATGGCACCGGCGGTACCATTCACATCATCGTCAACAACCAGATAGGGTTCACTACCAGCAACCCATTAGACGCCCGCTCGACTTTGTACTGCACCGAAGTCGCCAAGATGGTGCAGGCACCGATTTTTCACGTCAATGGCGACGACCCCGATGCTGTGCTGTTCATTACACAGCTGGCCATTGATTATCGTATGGAGTTCGGCATGGACGTGGTCCTCGACATCATTTGTTATCGTCGTCACGGTCACAATGAAGCTGATGAGCCCCGTGTTACACAACCGTTGATGTATAAAACTATTTCTGCACTGCCCACTACGCGTCAGCTGTATGCCGACAAGCTGATGAGAGAGGGCATCGTCACAGCGCAACAAGCGGAACAGATAGTTACGGATTACCGCAGCCGCTTAGACAAAGGACAGGTGGTGGCGGACAACTTCCTAAAAGACGTAGAAAACGAGTACGCGGTGTATTGGCAGCCTTATGTAAACGGCAAATGGGATGAAGAAGTTGATACCAGCGTTGAGCAAACAGTTTTGCAGGACCTGGCTGAGCGTTTACAGCAGACGCCGGATGGATTTGAACTGCATCCGCGTGTTGCGAAAATCATGCAGGATCGTCGAAAGATGATGGCTGGAGAGAGGAATCTGGATTGGGGTATGGCGGAGAACCTGGCCTATGCCACCCTGATCAACGATGGTTATCCAGTTCGAATGTCTGGCCAGGATTCAGGCAGGGGAACATTTTTCCATCGCCACGCAACGCTGCACGATCAGAATAGCCGAGAGGTCTATGTTCCACTGCGTAACTTGTTCGAAGGACAACCCAGATTTCTGGTAATCAATTCGTTGTTATCCGAAGAAGCCGTACTGGCATTTGAATACGGTTACGCGACGGCCGAACCCAGCACGCTGGTGATCTGGGAGGGTCAGTTCGGTGACTTTGCCAACGGTGCACAGGTAGTCATAGACCAGTTTATTTCCAGCGGTGAAACCAAATGGGGAAGGTTGTGCGGATTAACGTTGTTCTTGCCACACGGTTACGAAGGTCAAGGACCTGAACACTCCTCGGCCCGGCTGGAGAGATATATGCAACTTTGTGCTGATAGCAATCAGCAAGTTTGCGTACCCACAACCCCCAGCCAATTTTTCCACTTGTTGCGTCGTCAAGCGATAAGAAAATACAAACGCCCGCTGGTGGTGCTGACGCCGAAGAGCCTATTGCGACATAGATTATCCACGTCACCCTTGGAAGATTTGGTAAAAGGCAAATTTAATATCGTCATTCCTGAAACAGGACTACCAGATACAAGTAAAATTAAGCGAGTGGTGCTGTGTAGCGGTAAGGTGTACTTTGATCTATTCGAGGAACGACAAAAAAGAGAGATTTCCCATATTGCTCTTGTGCGTGTGGAACAACTCTATCCATTTCCTAGAAAAGAATTGCAGGCCGAAATAGCGCGGTACCCTGAGGCTAACGAAGTCTTTTGGTGCCAAGAAGAACCGCGGAACCAGGGTGCTTGGTACCAAATACAGCATCACATATTGGCCTGCACCCGCGACGACCAAGCGATACATTATGCCGGTCGAGAGGCCTCACCCGCGCCAGCTGCCGGATATCACAGCACACACCTAACGCAACAGAAACAACTGGTGGATATCGCCTTGTCGCCTGTGGATTAAGAAACCTTTAAGAAGAAAACACTATGGCCGTCGAAGTTAAAGTACCCGTACTCCCCGAATCAGTTACGGAAGCAACATTGCTGAATTGGCACAAACAAGAAGGCGATATGGTAAAACGTGACGAAAACCTGGTGGACCTCGAAACCGAGAAAGTTGTCCTCGAGGTCCCTGCTCCTGAGGACGGAGTAGTCAAACAGTTACTCAAACAGGATGGCGATATCGTATCGGCAAATGAACTCCTGGCCGTTATCGAGCCCCAGGCGGTGAGTGAGGCTGCGGAGCAACCTGCTGTCCAAGCAACCGAGGAACCTGTGCGAGCAGCTGCTCCGGAAGCCCAGGTCGCAAGCGCTGGTATGGGGCCAGCAGCGCGCAAGCTCGCCGCCGAACACGCGTTAGACCCGACAAAAATCGAAGGTAGCGGAAAAGACGGGCGGGTCAGCAAAGCTGACGTTGTATCGTTTTTAAAGGAGCAGGAGGTTAAGTCGGAGACTGCTCCCGCTTCTGTAACACCAGCACCAGTCGCACCAGCTGCCGTAAGTACGGGGGACCGCAACGAACGTCGTGAACCGATGAGCCGTTTGCGGGCGACGATCGCTCGGCGCCTTAAGGATTCGCAAAATACAGCGGCTATGTTGACTTCGTTCAACGACGTCAACCTGCAGGCGGTAATGGAGATACGCAAAAAGTATAAGGAGGCGTTTGAAGAAAAGCACGGCGTCCGATTGGGCTTCATGTCTTTCTTTGTCAAGGCAAGTATCGAAGGACTGAAGCGATTCCCTACGGTTAACGCTTATGTCGATGGCGACGATATCGTTTATCACGATTATTATGACGTCGGGATTGCTGTTGCCTCTCCGCGCGGTCTTGTTGTCCCCATCATTAGAGACGCCGAAGCAAAGAGTTTTGCCCAGATCGAAACCGAGATCTCTGACCTTGGCAAAAAAGCGCGTGATGGGAAACTCGCCATGGAGGATCTCATGGGCGGAACTTTCACCATCACCAATGGTGGTGTCTTCGGATCGATGTTATCAACACCCATTCTGAATCCACCGCAGAGCGGTATTTTGGGGATGCACCGGATTGAACAGCGTCCTGTAGCCGAGGATGGGCAGGTCGTGATTCGACCCATGATGTACCTGGCTCTAACTTATGATCATAGAATCATCGACGGAGCGGAGGCGGTAAGATTTTTAGTGACCGTCAAAGAATCATTGGAAGATCCAGCTAGGCTGTTGCTGCAGGTTTAAAACAGAGGAATATAGAAAGCGCTTGTCTGTTGAACTCCGGCTTCTTTTTTCAACTCAGCCCGTAAACCGGTCAAGTCCCGTGAATCCCATTTAAACTAGACGAATTCGCTCACAAATGTCTGATAAATATGATGTTGTCGTGATTGGTGCCGGACCAGCTGGTTATGTCGCCGCTATTCGATGTGCTCAGTTGGGTTTGTCAACGGCTTGTATCGACGAACGGATAGGCAAGGATGGAAAACCCGCGCCCGGTGGGACTTGTCTTAACGTGGGTTGCATACCGTCTAAAGCACTACTGGACTCCTCCGAGCAGTACTACCGCATCAGCCACGAATTTGCCTCACATGGAATTCGAGTGAAGGACGCAAGCATCGACGTTGCTACCATGATGGCCCGCAAAGACAAAATCGTAAAAACGTTAACTGGCGGCATTCAACAGTTGTTTAAAGCCAACAAAGTCACGTTTTATCGCGGTCGCGGTCAACTTCTAGGTAACAACCAGGTCGTGATACAAAATGGTGACGATACTCAAACGGTGGATGGTGGATACGTGGTTCTGGCGTGCGGTTCAGAACCCATCGATATCCCAGTTGCACCCGTAGACCAGGATAAGATAGTCGACTCCACTGGGGCTTTGGAGTTCGAAAGAGTACCAAAGCGTTTAGGGGTGATCGGTGCCGGCGTTATTGGTTTGGAATTGGGCAGTGTTTGGCGGCGACTTGGCGCCGAAGTTACGGTACTGGAAGCACTCGACAACCTTTTACCCATGGCAGATCAGAATATAGTCAAAGATGCACATCGTCAGTTCAAAACGCAAGGCCTGAATATCAAACTGGGATGCAGCGTAACGGGGACGGACTGTTCAGGTAAAAAGGTCGGCGTGAACTATTCCGATAAAAACGGTGACCACGACCTGGAGGTTGACCGATTAATTGTCGCAGTCGGGCGCCGGCCTAACACGAAAGATATAGTGGGCAAAGGCATCGAATTAAAAAAAGACGATCGTGGGTTCATCGAAATCGATAACCAATGGCGTACCAGCTTGACCAATGTATTCGCCATCGGTGACGCCGTGCGTGGACCCATGCTGGCCCACAAAGGATCAGAAGAAGGAATAGCGGTTGCCGAGCTCATAGCAGGCCAACACGCCCATGTTAATTATGATGTTATACCATGGGTCATCTATACCTGGCCTGAGATTGCCTGGGCTGGCAAAACAGAACAACAGCTGCAAGAAGAGGGTGTGCCCTACCGGATTGGTGCATTTCCGTTCGCCGCGACGGGCCGGGCAAGGGCAATGGAACAACCCATGGGCCAGATCAGGATTATCGCTCACCAAGATACCGACACGGTTTTGGGAGTGCATATCGTCGGTCCATATGCCTCCGAACTTATAGCCGAAGCAGTAGTTGCTATGGAGTTTTCTGCAAGTAGTGAAGATATCGCACGTATTGTCCACGCCCACCCAACATTGTCTGAAGCCATGCACGAAGCCGCGCTGGCGGTAGACAAACGAGCGATTCACAAAGCGAATTAAATCGATATACCGATAATAGCAACTGTAGGAACGGAGTATTGATAAAAGTAGTCTTAGGAGCGGCTCTCTCGCCGCGATTAGCTAGAGGCTTCTCACCAGTGGCGATTTACTATGTTACCTAAAGAAATATTCAAGGCTTATGACATTCGCGGTGTTGTTGATAAAACGTTGACCCACGATGTGGTATCGCTGATCGGACAAGCTCTTGGCAGCGAGGCGTTGGCCCGGAATCAGTCTTCAATTATCGTCGGTCGAGACGGACGGTTGTCGGGTCCGATGCTGGTCGACTCGCTAGCGCAGGGTATCATGGCCGCGGGGTGTGATGTGATCGATATCGGCCAAGCCCCAACACCCACTATCTATTTCGCGGGTTTCCACTTGGACACCCAGTCCGCAGTTGCCGTAACCGGCAGCCACAATCCGCCTGAATACAATGGCCTCAAGATTGTATTGGACGGCGAGACTCTATCCGGTGAACGTATACAAGCGGTCCGGCAAAAAATATTAGACCGGGATTTCTTACAGGGGACCGGAAAGCGACTCCAACATGAAGTCATCGACGCTTATATCGAACGCATCGTAAATGATATCCATCTCAACAGGCCAATGAAACTGGTTATAGATTGCGGCAATGGCGTGGCTGGCGCCGTAGCGCCGCGGTTATTTCGAGAACTCGGCTGTGAAACCGTTGAGTTGTTTTGCGAGGTTGATGGTAATTTCCCAAATCATCACCCTGATCCCAGCCAGGTTGAAAACCTGCAGGATCTGATTCGCGCCGTGCAGGACAACAAAGCGGATATAGGGCTGGCGTTTGACGGCGACGGTGACAGACTGGGCGTCGTCACACCCGACGGCTCCAACATATGGCCGGACCGTCAGATGATACTCTTTGCCAGAGATATCTTAGACCGCCAACCAGGCGCTAAAGTGATCTACGATGTCAAATGCTCACGAAATCTGCCGGCTGCGATCTCAGCTGCGGGCGGAGAACCTATCATGTGGCGCACTGGGCACTCGTTCATAAAAGCTAAATTGAAAGAATCGGGTGCGGTACTCGCCGGTGAAATGAGTGGCCATATTTTCTTCAAAGAACGATGGTACGGATTCGACGACGGGTTATACACAGGAGCGCGTCTGATCGAGTTGCTGGCAAAGGAGCAAGAACCGCCCCAGCAGATCTTTGACAAGTTGCCGGATAGTGTCAATACGCCTGAGCTGCGTATTGAAATGGAGGAGGGACAACATTTTGTGTATATGGATGAGTTAATCGACAACGCCGACTTTCCCGATGGGAAAGTCAGTACCATCGACGGTCTCCGGGTAGATTTTGAAGACGGCTTTGGTTTGGTGCGGCCTTCCAACACGACCCCCATACTTGTATTGCGATTCGAGGCCGACAACGAGGCCGCACTATCGCGTATACAGAACCAATTTCGCGATCTATTACAACGCACCCGTTCAGGAGTCGCCGTTCCTTTTTAAGAGTGCTTCGAACAGATGCATGAATCTGTCCGCCAGCCTGTATATTGCCATGCAGCCCCTTACGCAACACACGGTCACCTTGGTGCAGTAGTTGAGTAAAAAACAGTCGAACTCCCGGGACTCGTTGCTAAATATCTGGCGTCAGTTCATAGAGGCGCAAAGGCTGCGCATGGCATACGTGGATGCCCTTCCCCAGCTAGCGTTGTTGGGCATCATTAGCGGATTACTCTCCGGTGTAATCATTATTCTCTTCCGCTGGACCGTCGAAATTGGAGCAGTAACGTTGTTTCCCATGGAAGACAGTGAGGGATTTGAAAACCTGGCACCTCACTGGCGATTGATTATCGCCACAACAGGGGGCTTGATAATCGGCCTGTTACTGCATTTCGTGAGTATTCAGGCGCGTCAGGTGGGGGTGGTTCATGTTATCGAAAGGTTGAATCTTCATCAGGGCTATCTTCCATTTCGAAACGCCGCACTACAGTTTATTAGCGCAGCGTTGAGTATTGTGTGCGGTCACTCTGTCGGGCGTGAAGGACCAAACATTCACCTCGGTGCCACCAGCGGCAGCTTGCTTGGCCGTAAACTCGGTTTACCGAACAACAGCGTGCGAACATTGGTTGGATGCGGGGTTGCGGCGGCCATCGCAGCAGGATTTAACACACCCCTAGCGGGCGTCATCTTCGCTATGGAGGTTGTTCTGATGGAATACACGATCGTCGGCTTCGTGCCCATCATCCTGGCTGCCGTCAGCGCCACAGCATTAACACACGCAGTCTTTGGTGAAGGCGTCCACTTCTTCGTCTACGCCTACCAATGGAGCACACTCAACGAGTTCTTTTACGTGATGGGTTTGGGTGTCGCCATCGGTATCGTTGCGGCAGTTTTCATCCGGTTTACCGTGTGGATATCGACCGTTTCTCAAGACTTGTCTATCTGGTTACGTCTTTTGATCGCTGGCGGCATTGTTGGTTTGATCGCCATTCCCATCCCTCAAGTCATGGGCATTGGTTACGACACGGTTAACTCAGCTCTGCTCGGTGAGATGGCGCTGACCACTCTAGCGTTCATATTCATAGGTAAATTACTTGCTACCAGCGTGTGTATCGGCCTGGGTTCTCCAGGTGGTTTGATTGGGCCCAGCCTATTCATCGGTGCGGCTGCCGGGGGCGCATTGGGTTGGCTTACCATCGAAACTTTTGACGCACAGATTTCTAGTGGTGCGTACGCCATGTTGGGGATGGGTGCAATGATGGCGGCAACGCTGCAAGCTCCCCTGGCTGCCCTGTTGGCCTTATTGGAATTGACCGCTAACCCGAATCTCATCATGCCGGGCATGACAGCGGTGGTTTCCGCCGTTCTGGTAACGCGAGTGGTTTTCCGCTGCCCCTCAATTTATCAGTTGCTGATGCAGAATCGTGGCTTGCACTATCATGACGATCCAGTGAGCCAAGCCTTGCGCCGCATCAGCGTCGCCCGCGTTATGCATCGCAACCTCATTGAAGCCCCCCGGAAAATTAGCCGAAGGGCGGTGATAGATTCACTGCGAGAGGATCCTCATTGGATAGTCGTTCGAGACCAGGGTAAAGCCGTTGCCCTACTGTCGGCACCCGACCTAGCTCGCTACACCGAAGAGCATCAAGACGCAGACGATATAGACCTGATGGAGATACCGGCCATGCGAAAAGATCTGGTGAAAACGAATGTGGTAGCCAGCCTACAAGATGCGCTCGAACTCCTCGAGCAAAGCGGCAGAGAGGCGTTGTACGTAACAGGAACAAAAGGCGTAGGAAACGAAAAGATCTATGGAGTCCTGACCAGACAAGATATAGAAAAATCCTATCGAAAGTGAGGTTTATCAACCCGCGCATTGCATCAGAATCCCAAACCCGATCCAGGGGACACGGTAATCTAGTAAGTTAAAAGTTTAAAGTTGAAAGTCTAAAGAGTCGCCCGGGTTTCAAATTTCACTTTTTACTTTACACTTTTGTTCTTTTAGCTCGGTATCAGCACAACGACATTTATTTTGTGATGGTTCATGTTATATGCAGCACACAGCTGCCTTGGTGCAATATGCGAACTAATTAACCTAAATCGACAAAGGCTTGTTGTGCATGTATGGAAATGTGTGCACGATGGTACTAACACTATCCAGAAGAACAACACTGTAAGTAGGTGCTTCGTCTGAATAACGATCGTGGGTGATTTTACGCATGTTCAAGGCCACTTGATGATTCGTACTGGTTAAGGTGGAAAAAGGAATACCTCGCCAGCTCCCGCTAATGGGTCTATGCACATGACCGAAAAATATATGACGAATGTCGTGTGCATCGATGCAATCAACAAACGCCTCCTTGCTTTCGAGACCGATGTTATCCAAAAAGGGAATTTGGATATCAAAGGGGGGATGGTGCATAAACAGGTAAATCGGTTGTGAGACAGACTTCGCCAACACCCCTTGCAGCCATCGGCAGCGCCTGGCGCAATACTCGCCTGCACTCTTGCCCTGCTGTACTGTATCCAGGAATACAAACAAACCCTGCTTCGTTTCCACAGTCCCTTGTATGAATCCACTCTCATCCCGCCACGCCTCACCGAATACCGAGAGAAAGTTATTTCGATCATCGTGATTGCCGATTAATAGGTGGTAAGGTAACACGAGTGTATCGAGTACTGTTCTGAGCGCGTGGTAAGCACTCAATTGGCCCCGGTCTACCAGGTCACCCGTGATAACCACTAGTTCGGCATCTGATTCACGATCGTTTATGGATCGTATACATGCTTCAAACCGAGGTAACGGGTCCAGTGAGAGCACCAACTCACCCGGTGCTACTAGATGAGGATCTGTTACGTGAATGAATTTCATCTACCGTCAGTATGAGTAGCAGTTTCAGCCTAACCATCTGATATGATAACTCAGTATCCGGATTTTTAACGTTCGCAATGCATGCAACCTCTCAGGAAATATGCTCGAAACATCAATAGATGAAGGTCAACAGTATGCTAACGCTATCGCAAACAGTCGCGATGAAGCGGGTATTTATGACGCATCTGCCAGATGGATACTGCATGAGTTCGATAAATACTATTCAGAGTTTCTGTCGGTGGCTGCTGTCGCAAAACTGGCTTTCGAACAGCGTAACCCCAGCCTTTCAGTATCGATCAGTAAAAAAAGATTATCGATGTATAGCGAAAGCATGCGCAATCTTGGGGTCCAACTAAAACGAGCCATCCCGTTCAGAGTAGAAGACGAAGAACTTTGGGACAAACTAGAATCAAAGTATTGGGAGCTTATCCAGCATCGCTATGAGGCCGACCTCGCTCTCGCTTACATACATTCGGTAAGGAGATCTATATTGCGAGGTGAATGGAAGCCTGTTGCATACTCGCTTGGGCGTCTAATTGAAATAAACCGTTTCGAATCTGAGAAAATTATTAAAGCATTTTCGGTGGGTACACGATTGTCCGGAAATGATGTAGCTGCAATGCTTTCAGTATCAGATTTGAGTGCACCATTCAGGAATATCGAACAAGACGCCACATTGAGTGCTGACAGGATAAACCAAGTTCTGGATTTAACCTGTGGCAAAAATTCAACCATTTCTAGCGTAGAGCTATTTAATGCCGGGTTTTTCCGAAATAGAGGGGCTTATCTCGTAGGCAGGATCACCGTTGATGGAACAATCACATTGCCGTTGATTATCGCTCTTTTAAATGAAGAATCAGGAATATACGTTGACGCTATTTTGCACACACAAGCGGATGCACATAATTTATTCAGCTCAACATTAGCGAATTTTCACGTCACTACGTCGTACTACCATGAACTTGTTGATTTTCTTTACAGCATCATGCCGGAAAGACCGATCGGGCTGCACTACACGACTATCGGTTATAACCACTTCGGAAAAGTTGCGGTAATGAACGAACTAAAAAACGAACTGCAGTCCACAGGTGAAGTATTCGAGACTTCTCCCGGCTTTAAAGGAACGGTTGCTATTGGATTCTCTGCCCCTTCATCCACATTTAACCTCAAGATAATTAGAGACCAACCTACAGATGGTTACAAATGGGGCACATTCGAGGGTGTAGAGTCGGTACTTAGAAAATATTCCCGGGTACACGACATAAACCGGACCGGGAGCATGTTAGACAATATTATTTACTACAACGTAAGACTGGAAAAAGACTGGTTTGCCGAACAACTATTAGAGGAGCTGTTAAACGAAGCACCCAACAGTATTATGGAAGACGAAGGTGGCATCATTTTCAAGCACCTTATTGTTCAGATCAAGGTAACCCCACTACCGGTATTTCTAAAAGATGCCTCCACCGAAGATGCAACAACCGCGATCATCAACCTGGGCCACTGCATCAAAAACAACGCAGCTGCCAATATATTTAATAAGGATTTAGATGCCCGCAACTACGGAGTTAGCCACTACTTGAAAGTGTATCTATTCGACTACGATGCACTAGAAAACTTCACCGACGTCAAAATCAGAACCAACCTGGATCGTTACGAGGGAGAAGAGGAAGTCCCGGACTGGTATTTCGAAGAAGGCTCCGTGTTCCTGCCGGAGGAAATAGAATCAGGTTTACGAATCCCCAATAGAACACTCACCAGGACGTTTCGTCACCACCACGGCAACCTATTGACACCAGAATACTGGCAACACATTCAAGATGAACTCATGCAATACGCAGTACCCAGCGTGAGGGTCTACCCTGAGGAAAGGAAGTTGCGTTGACGGTAGCGAGTTCCTAGTTCCTAGTAGCGAGTGGAATCTACACAACCAACGTTTGATTGACTAATCCCTAACCACTTAGGGACTAGTTACTCGCTGCCATCAACAATATGCTCTATAACTAGGAATTAGATCGGTCAATATATTAACCGTGAATAGCACAATCTCTTTGATAAAACGTCGTGCGTAGGCTACTGATGGCCGGGTTCGCGGCCCTGTGTTGCTATTCGGCCGGATACGAAATCATCCATCGCTTGCAGGGCAGTTTGATACTGGCCGAGGATCCCATCGACAGCACAAAATCACTGGCAGCTGAAGAACGTTGGGCAGAGGTCAAGATGATGACCGACTTCTTAGTGGAACGACCCGACCTCGTTGATAGTGAACAAGTGGGAAGCTTGTCCCGCCAAGCTGATCTGGAATTAAATAGTTTCTGGGGTCAGACACAAAGCTTTGCACAAGGCGCAGTTACTGGTGAGCCCACGGATTTAGCCAGTATGTTGGGTAGTCTTTCTCTGGATTTATTCGTCATCGGCGACATAAGAGATCTAGCGGTGCAAGGTTGGAAACAGATCCAGTACGGATCAGGGGATACACTGATCCTAGCCCTATCCGCTATCGGTTTAACCACAACACTCGCCCCGCATCTGGACTGGGCACCCGCGTTAATGAAGGCGCTAACGCGAACCGGCGCGTTGACCAGTAGATTCATGCGGAGCTTGACCCGAACCAGTAGGGAAGCGATAAAAACTGGCCAATACACCAAACTTTCCGGTGTGGTAACCGATCTTGGTAAGGCCGCAAAGCGATTGGGACCAGGGCCGCTCCGTGGAGTGACGCGTTCCGTCGACAGCGCAGAAGATTTAGCGAAGGTAGCCAAGGCTGCAGAAATTGATGCTAAAGGCACCTATTTTATGACACGGATGTTTGGCAAAGATGGCGTCAAACTGATTAGCAAAGATGGTAAAAACATAGGGCTACTGGTCACATCGGTGAAGACCGGTTCCAGGTTAACCAAATTAGTGCACAAATCTGTTGGCGTGGTACCGACAATGTGGTTATCCTTAATTTTGGCATTATCCATCGCCGTACTCATCTCTGTCGCAGTGCCACGGCCCCGGCGGAAGGTGGTATAGGCGGGAGACAGTATACTTTTTAGCGTTACTTTTAAATCCATCTGTAGGAGGCGCGCCCTCGCACCGATCGAATCGCGGCGATGGCGCCGCTCCTACAGTCTTTTTTCAAACTAAAAGTATACTGTCCCCGGTTTTTCTAAATATTCTCAATGTAGCTTTCCAACCTTGACACAGCTGTCTGCAATCGTTCGAGAGTGTTGGCATAAGAAAAACGGACGTGATGCAGGTGGCGGTAATTGCCGAAGTCCCGTCCCGGTGTAATAGCCACCCCTGTCTGCTCCAACACATCCAAAGCAAACTTTTCACTATCTTGACTGAACTCGCTGATACCCGCATAAACATAGAAAGCCCCCTGGGGAATTACAGGGATGTCAAAACCTATATCACGCAGGGCGGGGACCAGATAGTCTCGGCGTTCCTTAAACATTAGCCGCCTGCGTTCACATTCCGCCAAAACCGGTTCAGTCAACGCGCTGACCGCGGCGTATTGTGCAGGTGCGCTGGTAGAGATATATAAATTCTGAGCAAACTTGTTGACTTCATCTACGTAAGTATCCGGGGACACCAACCACCCGATGCGCCAACCTGTCATACCGAAGTACTTGGAAAAGCTGTTTATGATAAAGACATTGTCAGAATCGTGGAGTGCTGTTCGGATCTCCACGTCATAGGTCAACCCGTGATAGATCTCGTCGACGATACAAACACCACCCAGTTCCTCCACCGTATTGACCACGGCCGTCATTTCGCTGGGTGAGATTATTGTCCCGGTAGGATTTGACGGTGACGCTATGAGTACTGCTTGCGTTTTCGATGTCCAATTGCGACGTATCAGATCAGCAGTCAGCTGATAGTTTGACGACGCATCCACGGGTACCAGTTTGGGCTCGCCACCGTATAAACGAATAAAATTGCTGTTACAGGGATAACCGGGGTCTGCCAACAGAACTTCATCTCCCGCATCGATCAACACACCAAAGGCCAACATTAAAGCTCCGGAAGAACCGGGTGTTACCGCTACCCGTTCGATCTCTGGTTTACACGCCTTCGGGTAGGTATCCGCGATGGCTTGCCTCAATGACTGGATGCCCAACGCGGGAGTGTACTTCGTGCGCCCACTCGTTAAGGCTTTGCAACCGGCATTCACAACTTCCACGGGACTCTCAAAATCCGGCTCCCCGACTTCAAGATGGATGACGTCTCGTCCCTCCGCTTCCATTCGATAGGCCTTTGCCAGCACCTCCATCACATAAAAAGGTTGTATGCTTTCTGTCCTTTTGGCCTTTTTGTTTTTCACTAGGTGGAGTTGGAGAGGTAGGTCGAGGGTTTATTGCGTAGTTTTTAGAATAATCCATCCGTCACTCGACTGCGAGGCCTTTGATGTGCTGAAAACCTCGCGGTAATTTTCGTCCACGCAATCCCCGTGCCCCAATGTAGTGATCTATATCCACTGGCTTAAGGCGCAGATAGCGTTTACCCGAATAAACGAGCAAGGTGTCGTCTTCTCCAAAAGTCAGGGCGGCGAGAACTACCTCACCTCCAGCTTTTCGCTTTTTTGCTGGAATGTTAATCAGTTTGACACCACGGCCTCGGTTCATCTGAGGCAGTTCACCCACCATGTATATCAACAAATAGCCCCCCGTTGTCACCACAGCCACCCAGTCACGATCCATATCATAAACCCTTTGTGGTGTGAGCACTTTGGCACCAGGTGGGACCCTCAGGGTATTCTTTCCTTTCTTATTTTTGGTATGCATTTCTCCCAACGGCGCGATAAAACCGTAGCCCGCCTGACTACTTAACAAGTAAAGATCGTCGTCCGCACCCATCATAACGCCCGCAAAGCTGGCGCCTGTCGGTGGAGTTAAGGTACGACTCAAGGGTTCACCCTGGCTACGTGCGGAGGGCAAACTGTGGGCAGCAACCGTGTAGGTCCGACCGGTCGAGTCTAGACAAACTACAGATTGGTTAGAGCGGCCGTGTGCCGCATGCAAATACGCATCGCCGGTTTTGTAGTTTAAGGTACGGGGGTCTATCTCGTGCCCTTTCGCCGCCCGCACCCATCCTTGTTTGGATAACACTACAGTAATCGCCTCGGCGGGGATTAACTTGGTTTGATCGATAGCTCTGGCTACTTCGCGCTCGACGATCGGTGATCGCCTGCTGTCTCCGAATTCTTCAGCATCCTCCAGCAGCTCTTCTCTAATCAGTCGTTTTAGCCTGTTTTTAGACGCAAGCGTCTTCTGTAGTGTGTCTCTCTCAAGGCTAAGCTCGCTCTGTTCGCCTTTTATTCGCATCTCCTCCAGTTTGGCAAGGTTCCGCAGTTTTAACTCCAGGATTGCCTCCGCTTGTTCATCACTCAAGCGAAATCGCTTCATCAACACTGGTTTCGGTTTATCTTGTGTTCGAATAATCTTGATCACTTCATCAATATTGAGATATGCGGTCAGATATCCTTCCAGAATATGCAACCGGCGGACTACACGTTCGAGGCGCCATTGCAGGCGCCGCCGCACTGTCTCGGTACGAAACTCCAACCACTCTTTCAGTAAGGACCTCAGGTCATAGACTTTAGGTCGTCCATTCAAGCCGATCATGTTCATATTGACCCGGTAGCTTCGCTCCAGATCGGTGGTAGCAAAAAGATGGTTCATTAACGAGTCGTAGTCCACTCGATTGGACCGAGGCTCGATCACCAAGCGAGTTGGGTTTTCATGATCAGATTCATCTCGTAAGTCTGTCACGAGCGGGAGTTTCTTGGCATTCATTTGTGCCGCGATCTGCTCCAGAACTTTTGAGCCCGATACTTGATAAGGTAAGGCCGTGATAACGATATTGCCTTCCTCCTTGACCCAGGTTGCGCGCTGACGAACCGAACCACTACCCGTTTCATACATCTCCCTGATTTCCTCCAGCGGGGTAACTATTTCGGCTTCAGTCGGGTAATCCGGGCCTTTGATGTGCTTAGACAGATCCCTCACTGTAGCCCGCGGTGATTCCAACAAATGTATACAGGCCGATATCACTTCTCGACTGTTGTGAGGTGGAACATCTGTCGCCATCCCTACCGCAATACCCGAGGCCCCATTTAACAAGGCGTTAGGCAGACGCGCCGGCAGTGTTTTTGGCTCTTCCAGGGTGCCGTCAAAGTTAGGTAACCATTCCACCGTTCCCTGTCCCAATTCCGCTAGCAGCGCTTGCGCATATCGAGTTAGCCTGGCTTCCGTATAGCGCATAGCCGCAAAGGATTTAGGATCATCCGAGGAACCCCAGTTGCCTTGCCCATCGATCAATGGGTAACGATAGCTGAAGTCCTGCGCCATCAAAACCATAGCTTCGTAACACGCACTGTCTCCGTGGGGGTGGAATTTACCGATCACGTCGCCAACCGTACGTGCTGATTTTTTAAACTTCGCGGCCGCATGTAAGCCTAGTTCGGACATGGCGTAAATGATTCTTCGCTGTACCGGCTTAAGACCGTCGCCAATATATGGCAGGGCGCGATCGAGAATAACGTACATGGAGTAATGTAGGTACGCCCGCTCGGTGAAAAGCGAAACCGGCAACCCTTGGATATCGGCTGCTGCCACTACAGGCTTGGGCATCCTTCGCTTGCGTTTTCTGGTCGTGACTGATTTATCGGTCATAGGGATGCATCACATTACGTTGACTTGATCTCCGTTCTTACTAATCCATGCTTTACGATCAGCAACCCGTTTCTTCGCCAGCATCATATCGAGAGTTCTTTGTGTATTGTCGCCACGCTTGACTTCCAGACGTACCAAACGGCGGCTAGATGGGTCCATTACCGTCTCTCTGAGCTGTAACGGATTCATTTCACCCAGCCCTTTAAAGCGCTGGATATTGATCTTGCCTCTCAACTTTTCAGATTCTACCCGGTCCAGTACCTCGGCTCGTTCTGTATCATCCAAGGCATAAAACACCTCTTTTCCTACATCAATGCGGTAGAGTGGCGGCATAGCTACATGTACCCTACCCGCGTCAACCAACGGCCTGAAATGCCTCACGAAAAGTGCGCATAACAGAGTTGCGATATGGGCACCGTCGGAATCCGCATCAGCCAGGATGCACACTTTACCGTAACGCAGGCCATCCAGCTTGTTAGAACCAGGGTCGACACCGAGGGCCACAGCAATGTCGTGAACCTCCTGTGATCCCAGTACCTCCGCTGAATCAACTTCCCAGGTATTGAGTATCTTCCCACGCAGCGGCATGATCGCCTGATACTCTCTATTCCGAGCCTGTTTTGCCGATCCACCGGCGGAATCTCCCTCAACCAGAAACAGTTCGGTAAGTTCCAGGTCCTGGCTTGCACAATCGGCAAGCTTGCCTGGTAAGGCCGGCCCAGTCGTGATTTTTTTTCGTGTTACGCGCTTACCCGCGCGCATACGTGCTTGCGCACTCTCTATTGCCAACGTTGCAATCCGTTGCCCTTCGGTGACATGGCGATGCAACCAATTGCTGAATTCATCTTTGGCTATACCTTGAACAAAAACAGCCGTTTCACGAGACGACAGTCGGTCCTTGGTTTGGCCAGTGAACTGGGGGTCCTTTAAACGCACCGACAGTACATAGTTGCATCGGGCCCAAACATCATCCGAGGTAAGTTTTATCCCCCTTGGCAGCAGGTCTCGATGCTCACAAAATTCCCTTATTGCGTCGGTTAACCCGGATCGAAATCCGGTTACGTGTGTGCCACCCTGTATCGTCGGGATCAAGTTGACATAACTCTCCGCAATTTCCTGTGTTCCCTCACTCAACCACAACACGGCCCAATCTGCCTCACGCTCTTCTCCCCGGTAGAGGCCGATGAGGGGTTCGTCCGGGATAATCTCGTCGTAGTCCAACTCTCCCGCGAGGTAATCTTGCAGTCCGTCGGCGTATTCCCAATCTTCGTTATCCTCCGGGTTGTTTTCATTCTTAAAGCTTATCACCAGTCCGGGACACAAAACGGCCTTGGCGCGCAACGCGTGTTTTAATTTGGGTACGTTAATTCGGAGGGTGTCAAAGAACTGCTCCTCCGGCCAAAACCGCACGATAGTGCCTGTATTCCTAAGCCCAACCTTTCTTATTGGTTTCAACGCGGACCTTTTCTGACCGTGGGCAAAGGACATTTTGTACTCTTGACCACCACGTCTGACCCACACCTCAAGTTTTTTTGAAAGGGCGTTGACCACGGAGACACCCACGCCGTGCAGGCCTCCGGAAAAACGGTAGTTCTTGTTGGAGAACTTACCCCCTGCGTGCAACCGGGTCATGATGACTTCAACCCCGGTCACCTTTTCTTCCTTGTGAATGTCGACCGGCATCCCTCTTCCGTCATCCGCAACACTGACCGATTCGTCGTCATGCAGTACCACTTGGATCACATCGGCATAACCGGCGATCGCCTCGTCGACACTGTTGTCGACGACCTCTTGGATAAGGTGGTTAGGCCGTTCGGTCTGGGTATACATACCCGGGCGTTTACGCACCGGTTCTAAACCAGAGAGAACCTCGATAGCCGAGGAATCGTACGCAGAACTCATTGTAAAGAGGGAGTTATGTGTTACTTCAAGTTTCGCAGGAATGACCCCTGTCCTTGGGGCGGACATAATACCTTTAAAAGGTTAAAGTTCAAAGACTAAAGTTCAAAAGTTAAAGAAAAATATTTATCGCGGGGAGGGCGCCGCTCCTACAGTTTTATCGGTCTTGTTAGTCTAAATCTTGTGCCAAAGATTTACGTATCTCCTCATCGACTGGGTAATTGTCTTCGGTATATTCCGGGTGATCTATTCCAAAGCCAAAATCGGCATCGTTTCCAATCGCGGCGACCATTTCCTCTGACAGTTCGAAACGCAGGAAATGAACAGCGGATGTCTTGTCCTCCGTTTCGCGTTCCATATCTTCATCGGCGATGGCGTATATCCGATCCATGCCCTGCACTTCCATCCACACCTTATCTTCGATATCGATGAATTTTTCCAATGCGCGTCGGCGTTGTTCAACATCGGTATATTCAATCATGAAAGTCGCTTTTAGGTTCCTACCTTCTGGTATCAAAGGATTGTAAGCGCCGAGTTCTTCCTCTATTCCAGCATTCTCGAAAATACGTTCGACCCGCAACATTTCTTGAATCTGATACTGTATTGTCAAACGATCTTCAAAGTACAACGTGGCATGGTCGCCTATAGGGACTTGTCGAGTCTTCTTGTGCGCCAGTACCTTGGCGCGAAATTCCGGTCGAATTTCAGCGTATTGTTCTAAGGAATACAGGTCTTCGCGGGATAGTTTATTCATAAAAACAGATAAAAGGTAAAAGGTAAAAGGTAAAAGTTTAAAGATTAAAGATCAAAGGCTAACGAGGTAATTAGATGACTCTGCATTGAACACCGTTCTTTTTACTTTAAACTTTAATCTTTAAGCTTCTTTTTAAATTCCGTAGGCATATCGTAATAATGTCATCGGATGTTTTGGCGCACTGCCATCGGCCATACCGTTGGCAATCATCTCTCCGGCCATTGGGCAGTCGCTGCTATAGAAATCGACCTCTGCTTTGTTAACGCGATTGACTACGGGCCGACAGATTTTTGTCGCCACGTCGAAAAATTCCTTTTTAACGGCATAGGTACCATCGTGCCCAGAACATCGCTCGATTGCGTCTACTTTTGTATCCGGCACCAGAGACAACACCTCTTTGGTTTTCAGACCGATATTTTGCACACGAAGATGGCAAGGTACGTGATAAGAAATGGTTCCTAGTTTATTCTTAAACTCCGTGTTCAGTTTGCCGGCCTTGTGTCGGTGCATTAAGTATTCAAATGGATCGAACATCGAGTTCCTTACCTTGTCCACCTCCGGATCTTTTGGAAACATGAGCGGGAGCTCTTGTTTATACATAAGAACACAAGAAGGTATGGGGGCAACGATATCCCATCCATCTTCAATCAGTGCGGCCAACTTCGGTATGTTTACACCTTTAGAGCGTGCTACGGACTCCAAATCACCCAACTCCAACTTCGGCATGCCACAACATTTATCTTTCTGCACTACGGTGACTGGAATGCCGTTGTGTTCAAAAACTGCAATTAGATCCGTGACCAGATCCGGCTTGTTATATTTGCCGTAGCACGTAGCATACAAGGCAACTTTCCCTTTCGTTGGGCCAGTTGCAAGCGGTTGCGATTTCGACTCCGTTTTAACCCTCTTGGCCGTGTTGTAGTGATACTCGGGCACAGGGGCGTTCTTATGCACACCTAACGTTGACTCAACAACACCTCGTGCGAACTTGTTTTTCATGCTGGCATTGACCACCGTGGAAACGACCGGAATACCGGCCAACGAGCCTAGCGTATCCGTTCTGGTAAGCAGCTTGTCTCTGAGCTTTGTCTTGGCGTTTTTGAACTTTACTGCTTTTGCACGCAACATCAGGTGAGGAAAGTCCACATTCCATTCGTGTGGTGGTACGTAAGGACATTTCGTCATGAAGCACATGTCACAAAGGTAACAATGATCAACCACGTCCCAATAGACTTGCTTGGGGACACCGTCTAGTTCCAGGGTTTCCGATTCATCAATGGCGTCGAACAAAGTAGGGAAGGCATTGCATAAGCTAAAGCAACGACGGCAACCATGACAGATGTCATACACGCGTTCCAACTCCTTGAACAGGTTGTCCTCGTTGTAGAACGACGGGTCCCTCCAATCCAGAGGATGCCGTTTCGGTGCTTCTAAACTACCTTCTCGTGTACCACTCGATTGTGTAGACATAAACGATTCTCAGCTGCGTCAAATCAGAAAAAGCGGTAAAACCCCAGTTGCCTAGCTATAACACACCCTCTCCAGGAGCGTAACCGCCCGGTTTTCGGGTTTTCATTCAGTGAAGAAGGCCGGGCTATGCACCCGGCCTTCATAGAGACTTAATCCATAGAGTCCAGTGATTTTTGAAAGCGATTGGCGTGGGAACGCTCTGCCTTGGCAAGGGTTTCGAACCAGTCGGCGATTTCGTCAAAACCTTCGTCCCGGGCCTCTTTGGCCATGCCGGGATACATGTCAGTGTACTCGTGAGTCTCGCCGGCAATCGCTGCTTTTAAATTGTTCGCAGTACCACCAATAGGTAGACCGGTAGCTGGATCACCTACTGCCTCAAGGTACTCCAGATGCCCGTGAGCGTGTCCCGTTTCGCCTTCCGCGGTGGAACGAAATACAGCGGATACGTCGTTGTAACCTTCCACATCTGCCTTGGCTGCAAAATACAGGTAACGCCGATTAGCTTGAGATTCTCCAGCGAACGCATCTTTTAGATTTTGCTCTGTCTTACTACCTTTTAAATCCATCGTCAGCTCCTATGTTTGGATTGGTTAAAATTTAGAATTATTCTAAATTTATCCTTGCTGACTGTCAAGCGTGGTGAGGGCTCCGATTTAAACTGTCACTCGCGTACAATTGTGACTAAGACCCAGCCGCAATGAAAAAGTCCGTGACAAAAAAATCAAACAACACAGACCAGACATACGATCTTAAAAAGTTCGAAAGTTATTTAAACGAACTCGAGAAACTAGTCGAGAGAATGGAGCAAGGAGACCAAACATTGGAACAATCCTTAGAGGACTTTGAACGCGGCGTGGCACTTACCAAAATATGCGAACAGACTTTGGCCCACGCAGAACAACGGGTTGAGCAACTGGTGAAAAAACACGGCGACCTAAAACTCGAACCGTTTTCCCCCGAGGAGTGACCGATTAACAATTCGTCTGTACTGTTTCGCGATTACCAATCGCGAGTCGAGTCTGCGCTCGATGCGCACCTACCTTCAATCCACACAGAGCCTGTTGTATTGCATCAAGCTATGCGTTACGCCAGCCTCAATGGAGGTAAACGTATTCGCGCGATGTTGGTCTACGCTGCAGGACAAGCAGTGGACGCAGAGTTAGCTCAACTTGACATCCCGGCCTGTGCAGTTGAACTGATACACGCCTATTCCCTGGTCCATGACGATCTACCAGCCATGGACAACGACATGCTGCGCCGCGGTAAACCCACCTGCCATATTGCCTACGATGAAGCTACCGCGATCTTGGTAGGAGATGGCTTACACAGCCTGGCGTTTGAGTTACTGGCCAAGGATACGGCACTCAACCTGTCGGCGACGCGCAGGTTGGTTATGATTGAAACGTTGGCGCGTGCAGCCGGCTCCCACGGGATGGTCGGTGGCCAAGCAAAGGACATAGCAGCGGAAGGACGTAAAGTAGATGTAGAACAGCTTGAGAAACTTCATTTAGGGAAGACTGGCGCCTTGATCAGGGCAGCGGTCAAGATGGGAGCCCTGACCAACGAAACTGTAGAGGCACCGACACTAAATATCCTGGACGAATACGCGACGCAGATCGGCTTGGCCTTTCAGATCGTTGATGACATCCTGGACGAGGAATCGGATGCAGAAACGCTCGGTAAAAACAGTGGGGTCGATCGTGCTATGGAGAAAGCAACGTACCCTTCAGTCCTGGGCTTGGAGGCGTCGAGGAATATGGCACAGACGCTGCACACAGAAGCGCTGTCCGCTCTTGATAAACTCGGACCACGCTCCCATATTCTTAAAGAAATAGCTGGTATTGTAGTCGGTCGCGAACACTGATTTCGTATACCCCTTGCCCCAATATTAGAACGTGCTTAAACTCAATACCCTCAATTAAGCGAATCCACCAAGGACCAACAGACTTTATGTCAGTCACTGAAGCTGAACTCAAGCCAGCCCTCGACATCGAAGATGTCCAGGGTAGTCCGGACACTCGTAATATTGCGATAGACAAAGTTGGTATAAAGGATATCCGTTATCCCGTACGTGTTAGTGACCGCAGCGCGGGTGAACAACATACCATTGCCAATTTCAATATGTATGTTGAACTACCGCACAGCTTTAAAGGCACACACATGTCACGCTTTGTAGAAGTGTTGAGTTCGCAGGAAGGTGAGATTTCAGTTAAATCGTTCAAGTCCATGCTGCGCGAAATGACGGAGCGCCTGGAAGCGGAAAAGGGACACATCGAAATGACGTTCCCATATTTCGTGACGAAACACGCCCCGATTTCTGGTGTCGCCAGCATCCTCGACTACGAGGTGACCCTGATCGGCGAAATCGAGAATGGGAAGTCATTCATTCAAACCAAGGTAGTCGTGCCAGTGACCAGCCTATGCCCCTGCTCCAAAAGCATTTCGGATTACGGGGCACACAACCAGCGTTCACACGTCACTGTCAAAGTGAGAAGTGAGGCGTTCGTATGGATTGAAGAGCTGATAGAAATTGTGGAAGAGGAAGCCAGCAGCGAACTCTACGGTCTGTTGAAGCGCGTAGACGAGAAATTTGTTACAGAGAAAGCATACGACAATCCGAAATTCGTTGAAGATATGGTGCGAGATGTGGCTGCCCGTTTTAATCAGGATGAACGGATCACGGCGTATACTGTGGAGTCTGAGAATTTCGAATCTATTCACAACCATTCGGCCTACGCACAGATTACTAAAGATAAAACGCAGGACAGCGATTGATTGTTAGTGTCTTGTTTTGAGCTCCATCCGGTTGCCTTCCCGAACCATATCCAGTTGCCCTAGAAAAGACATGCCGAGTAGTGGTGTCGTTGGATAGTTGCCTACTATTACGCCGGCGGATATATCTTTCAGGGTAATACCCCCTACTGTTACTGATTTCAAATTTAATCCGTACATTTGAGTCAGACCAGCCGCAGTGTTGGCGACGCCGCGTTGCCCTTTGGCGATATCGATACCGATTCGTTTTGCAAGCTCACTACTCAATGCAATAGTAGTGGCACCAGTGTCGACTAAAAACCGAACAGGAAAACCGTTGATCAACCCCGCCGTATAGAAGAAACCGTTAGGATCCGCCCACAGTGAAACCGTTTCAGGACCTGTCCATGTCGGTTCCGGTGGTGCATCGCTGCCTGGGAACGTCGTCACCAGCCCCAGGTGTAAAACTTCCTGACGTCCGTTTACTTCAACAACTGCCTCGTTGCTGTCGGCCTTTATCAGCAATAGCCCTTCCGGGCTTCTTTCTCCGGCCTGCATTAGACGGCGCTCCCCGTCGATATGAAATAACGCTTTGTCCTCGAACAGTGCTAACAGCGTCAGGGTATTGACTGCGAAAGCCGGGATGGTGCAACAAAATAGCGAAACGGCAGTCAATAAACGAAGTACATTACGTCCAGCCGAGAAGCAGCACCCAGGCCACCGTAAGCCGCGCTCTGTCGTGAACATACACCCGAACCAAACCATTCCTACCAGTATAGACGCGGTATCTGGTTTGGTCGTCTTGGCTTGAGAATGAGACCTAACACGGGAATAAGAATGAGCAGCAGAATACTTATGTAGGCAGTGGTGTGGTATGTTCATCTGATGCGTATTGGTATTGATCTGGGGGGTACCAAAATTGAAGGGATAGTCATGGATCCTTCAAACCAGGTTCTCGACACAAGGCGCATCCCCACCCCAGTTCGGCAAGGTTATAAACAGATACTGCGAACCATCGAAGAGCTTGTTCACTCCTTGGAAACCAGTGTCGGTTTGCAGTGTACTGTCGGCATCGGCACGCCCGGCGCCCTATCGGCAACCACACAAACCATGAAAAATTCAAACACGGTCTGCCTCAACGGTAAGCCACTCAAACAAGACTTGGAGGAAATGCTGCAACGGGAAATTAGAATAGAGAACGATGCTAATTGTTTCGCTCTGTCTGAAGCAACCGATGGAGCAGGCCAAGATTACCGTGTCGTTTTTGGCGTTATCATGGGAACCGGGGTAGGTGGTGGTATTGTTATTGGGAAACAATTGCATAGTGGACCTCAACATATCGCCGGTGAATGGGGGCATAACACCCTAGTGCCGAATGGAAGAGACTGCTATTGCGGTCGCAAAGGATGTGTGGAAGCCTACTTATCGGGACCGGGATTGGTTAAGCAATGGATTGAACAAAGCGGCAGCACAGAAGTTGTCACGGCACAGGAAGTCGTCCAACGTGCCCAAAGTAAAGATGTGATCTGCCAATCGGTGATGGATCAATATTTTGGTTACTTCGGACAGGCTATAGCGTCTGTTATTAATATACTGGATCCAGACGCCATAGTGCTGGGGGGTGGTATGTCTAACGTAAATGGTCTATATACGAAGGGGGTGGATCAAATCAGACACCACATCTTCAATGATGACGTGAAAACGCCTATCTTGACCAACTGCCACGGTGATAGTTCTGGCGTCAGGGGCGCTGCC
This sequence comes from Arenicellales bacterium, assembly GCA_030066885.1. Taxonomy (GTDB): domain Bacteria; phylum Pseudomonadota; class Gammaproteobacteria; order Arenicellales; family JAANXG01; genus JAHEKE01. The sequence goes on from JASJAT010000036.1 coordinate 33,742, forward strand.
CAGCTGTGGCCGAGCACCGATGAATAATCACGCACCCGCAGGGCAAATCGGCTTTGATGTCGATACGTTGATTAACGAATGCCAACCTGCCTCTATCCTGGTCATTGGAGAACGGGCCCAGGAATATATCGGGGATTACATCTCCCAAAAAAAAGTGATCAATCAGGAATGTACGGTAACAACTCTATCCGTTGACACAGCTTTGTCTCAATTAAAACCGCACGACCGCTACGACGTAGGCATCGTGACAGACACGGTGGAATATATGGATAAGGATCGGTCCGGCCAACTGATCGCTCGCCTTCGCGATATCCACACGACCCGATTTCTCATGGTGGTTCGCATGGGCGATAAATGGGAACAAATTAGAAGCGTTTGGCAAACGGTTGATCTACTGGGCTTCGGTATGAAATTAGTCAACCGCTATGAATTCGACGGCAAGCCCATTCATGTCTACAAATATGACATTTCGACCTACAAGAAAACGCCAGAGTGGCTTAATTCCAAGGACTGGGCGAATCCACAGCTGTGGAATAAATTTCGTTGGTAAATAAACCGGGGACAGTATACTTTTTAATATTTTACATCTACCTTATGTGACGCGTTAGCTGTCCATTAAAAAGTATACTGTCCCCGGT
>JASJAT010000197.1 GCA_030066885.1 Arenicellales bacterium
AACATATGAGGAATTAGGCCAGCCAGCGGATTATCTTGAACAACCCGCCTTTAGTGAGCGTGCTATTGTCAGTGACTACTCTCTGACCACGCCTTATGAATGGTACGGGGACAGCCTGCTTGCCTACCTCGTGGTTGTACTCGAACAAGAAACCCTAGCTCGTTTGGAAAGGGAAGGCCGGCAAGGCCAAGTCGAATCTGCCAAGCAAAAGATTACCGAGGCAATACGCGAGATTTGGCCGGGTTTTTACCACCGCAACCTGGCACCTGCCGTGGTCACCTATTTCGAACAGGTGTTTCCCATATCTCCCGAGGACCGTAAGTTCCTTGCAGAAAGGTACATGCTCCCACTAATCGGCCTGTAGAGCGAAGGCAAAGATAAATAAACACTTAAAGATCTATTTCTTTAAACTTTAAACTTTCTACTTTTAACTCATCCGTAGAAGCGGCGCTGTCGCCGAGAGGTGCGCCTCCTAAAGATTAGCTGATCCGATACACGCCGCGTCATAACTAAAATTCCACTTCAGGCAGTGTTCTCTGTGTAGCCAGCTCTAATGAAAAATAATCCGCCCGTGTAAAATTGAATATCTTGGCGATGATGTTGCTCGGAAACTGCTCCACCATAGTGTTTAACAACCTCACGGCATTATTGTACTTGTCCCGCGCCCGCTGAATTTCCGCCTCAATCTGATCCAAGGTCTGTTGTAGATTCAAAAAGTTTTCACTGGCCTTAAGATCAGGATATTCCTCCGCGACTGCTAACAACCCCGTCAATGACTTCGATATCTCACTCTCTTCAGCGGTGCGGGACTCTAGGCTTTCCGATCCATGTCGCTGTTCCGTTAGATTCTGTAGCACCTCCGCTTCGTGTTTGCGGTAGCCCTTCACCGCACTGATTAGGTTAGGCAAAAGGTTAAATCGTCGCTTCAAGGCTACATCGATGCCGCTCCATGTTTCCTCGATCATATTGCGGTACTTGACAAACCGGTTGTAAATACTGATGACAAAAAATACTGCTATTCCACAGGCAACAAGCAATCCTATTTGAAAATCTTCCATCGACTTTTCCTCCCAACAAGAGCGGGCCAGTAAACGCTAACGCCGCAGGAAGCTATTGAGTAAGCTTGCCCCGTGTTTGGCCAAATCCGCGACATCGACATCACCATCGCCGTCGGAATCAAGCAGTTGATTTATCATACCCATCGTAGCCGGTTCACGACCGTCGAGATCGCGTGTCTCGCTTCCCAGCATGCTGGCCAATTGACCTATATCGAAACCTTCCGATCGTGACCTTTGGCCAAGCGCACCCATCACTACAGGAGCTAGATTTTCCAACAGGCTACCGATGGTCTCCTGATTCAAACCAGTCGCCTGGCCCAAAGAGCGCTCAGACGCTTGACGCCGCGAACCCAAAATATGCTCTACCATGCGCGCATCACTCTGAGTCGGCTGTTGTTTGAAGAAGCTGGATAAGTCATTCATTACGCTACCATCATGATCACGGTTAAGAGCGCTTTGTAACGCCTCCGCACCGGAGTCGGTACGCGCATTGCGCTCTAACCCTCCGAGTAACACTGGCAGTGCTACACCGATAGCACTTGTTAGAGAATTAGGACTAGCGCCAAGTTGATTGCCTAGTTGGCCCAATGATTGATTGTCGAGCTGAGCAGCAATCATGTCTAATAGTCCACTCATAGGTTTTTCTCCTTAAGATAGGTTTAGCTTTGTGAAGCTGATTTATATTTTTAAGCCGCGATGAGACAGGCTGCAAAGAGCCTGAGTCAACACGTTAGAAAGGTTTCTACGATTAGGATTCCACTTAGAGAACTCCGTTACAAACCGGAACTTGGACCTTGCGCGAGGATTAGGAAGATAACACGAAAGTGAAGACTAAGGTAATGTAGATTTAACGAATCAAGAAATGAACACTATCCGAAGCACAGAAAGAGGACGTCAACTACTATTGGCCAATATGCCACCCTCTCTTTGATAGATCCCACCTTACACCAATGGTATAGACATTTGATGCGGGCGTGCCGTCGGCAGTAACACCGTCATCAATCTGCACGTTTGCAAAGATCATGCGCCGAAAATCATCGAAGGTATACCTTAAGCCCAAAACCCCATATCTCACGCGATAGTTCCTCGCTTGAATTTCATCCGAATCGGGCTCCAGGACGTTGTAACCACCGATCAGCCAGAGACGATCGAATAGATGATACTGACCATAAAATTCGCTGCCCCAGCCATCGAAATAAATCCCGTCATCCGTCGTATCGTGGTTCTCCAATCTTGCGACCACAAGACCGGCATACCAGCGCTCGCCAAAGGCTCGGGCGCCTACAATCGCTGCACGAGCATCGCCGGAAATACCAATATCCCGTAAAGACGGATTCTTATCGAGATCTATATTAGCTTGGTTATAAGCCAGTCCGACAGTAATGTCGTTGTGCGTGGTCATAATCGCACTGACCCCAAATGCAGTACCGTATTCGGCGTCATTGCCAAACGGGATAGGATTGCCTTTTTGAACCTGAAAATTCAGGTCAAAGGGCTTGAACGTTCTCTGCGGCAGAAAGTCTATTCGGAACTTCGATTGAATAGTTTGGTCTGCTCTACCCGGGCCTGTCGGGCCTCCATCGGTTTGCGCATTGTACGCACCGCTTGCACTGCCGCCTGTTCCCTGAAAACGATCGGTGAAATCGGCCACTTTGTAATAAGTAGACCAGTTTTTTCCAACCACAGCTGTTACAGCGGGCGAATCAAGGCCGACATAGCGAAGTCGGGTAAAAACGCTCTCTTCGAACTCCTCCGAGCTGTCTTTGCCCGGATTCAGATCTTGGACGCCAGTCAACACGTTGAAGCCTATTTCATAGCGCCCGAATAAATAAGATCCTTCCCGATACTGCCAGTCGACATCGCCCCCCATACGGGAACCACCATCCTGAAAACCGGTCTCGTCGGCCTGGTCCCGGTAGCGGATACGTATACTCCCGTATATATCAAATCCTGTCGTGCGCTGAGGCTTCTTACCTAAATCCTTCTTCTCTTCCTGGCGCTCGACCTCACGTTTTGCTTTGTCCAGCTGCAACGGATCCTCACCGGCTCCAAGTTCTCGTTGCTCTTTCTCAGACGGGACAACATCCTCTTCCTTACCGGCGCCTTCGGATTGAACACGAGATTGTTCTGTCTTGGTATCTGTTGTCGTATCCTGTGCGTCAACACCGTCTGGAACACCTGCGAGCAACAGAAGTGAAACCAGAAGATTCGCAATACCGTATCGTTGGAAAACGTGGCTTGTTATTAAACGCAAACGTGTGCCACTCAAAATGTTTCGACCTTTGGAATTAGAACATCACTAGGAAATTAGAGCTTGTTTATCGATTATTTTTCGCGTAGCAATATTACTTTGCTGGAGCATTCTCCAGCAACACCAGCATTGTTTTCGTTCAGGTCGCGCGATAAAGGAAATAGCGTCCGGACATGACGTCTTCCGGTTCAGGCAGTGATACCCAGCCGGGTACAGCCAATGCCTGGTCGGAGATGACGATGCCTCCTGGTGCTACCAGGCGAGCCAGCAACGGGCCAATGGTATTCGCCAGTTCCGCATTCGCTTCGGCCACGCCTGTACCGAGATCGGCGTGAGCCATCGCTGCAACTTGTCCTAATTTGGCGGCGGCAGTGGGTAGGGTGTCGGTCAGCTCGCCAATAAACAGTCGATTGCGAGGTGGAATGCAGTCAGGGTGAGCTACGACGCACCGTTCAAACACATAGATTTCCCGGTTCGGGAGAATCTCGCGCAAATGATCGTAAGTACGGCCGTTACCTAACCCCAGTTCCAGCACTGGACCGGGAAGATCTGAGATAGCGCGACCGGCCCAGTTGAGGCACGCACGTTGCGCCTGCATGCGGCGAATGAAACTATCAAGCCGACTCATGGCAAGCCGTTCAGGTTATGGATAGAGACAATACGCATGCTTTATTACCTTCGTCGTTCAATCCACACTGGACCATGGTACTTGTTATTAGTGTCCGGAATAACAACACATGGCGATGTACGGTGTAAATAGAACTGCCATTCCGGCATGTCTTTGGCCGGGGTCCATTGATTTAATATGCTGAGCTCCAGCGAAAACATGCGGGAATGACGTCCCGGAACAAGACAAGTTATTTCGAAAACACTACACTAATCACGTTATTCAAAAAAGAACAAGCTATAAATCTCTACCACTGGAATAAGAGGAACCCATCATGTATAAACGAATTCTGGTTGCTATTGACGGGGGAGACACAACGCGCTCGACCCTCGAAACTGCATGTGCGTTAGCCGACAGATATCAATCCAAGCTTGGAATCCTTTACGTCACGGAACCTGAAGAAATCACCGACGAACTCATTCACGGTGCGGAGGTCGAGGGTGTTCTTCGCACTCCCAACTATGTAGGTGCCATCGACCGTTATACATACTTGGGGGCGAGTCACGTAAGAGAGGACATGCAACGAGCGGAAGCGGTCTCTAGTCTCTCTGCGGAGATCGCTGAGCGTGTCGTGTCAGAAGCCGAAGCGTTTAGCAAAGGCGAGGATATCAAGGCGGTTAAAACCTTCGTTCGCTCTGGTGACGTTGCCGATGCGATCTTAGAAGTTGCCGCCGAAGCGGATGCCGATCTGATTGTGACAGGCCACAAGCGGCGATCCATTCTGGGTGACCTTATTCATAGTAGCGTCGCCGAGGCAGTCGACAGGAAAGCGAAGTGTCCCTGTCTGATACTTTCACAATAGTTTAAGACACAACGCTTCTAGCATTCTTTTACTACGGTATTGAAATCAAAGGAAGCTCTGATTGATTTCAAGTCGTCATTGCGAGGCCCCCGGACTTGATCCGGGGGACGTGGCAATTTAGCCAGTGTATCGCGAGTAGCAGAGCGACATAGCAATCTAGTATTAATAAAATAAGTTAACACTATTCTACGGACTCGTAAGATATGCGAGCCAAGCCTGCATACGCATGACGACCTTTGTGATGATATGAAACGCCTTCCCATACTGGGTGTAGACTGCAACCGTACCGCCTGCACCCTGTGGTATAGATGTATCGGGATCATCCAGATTGATGCGTACTGCATAACGCCCAGTGGAGGGCACACCCCTGAAGGTTGGTAAATTACCGCTGGGTTCAAGCTGGGCCGTACCTGTCGCTTCGACAACATTGGTAACAACACCGGTATACACACGCCCCGGTCGATGGGAGAACACAACCTCGGCCAAATCACCCGCCTGAATATTACGAATGGCATTCTGACTAAAACTCGCGACCACTAAGCGAATTTCATCAGATATAAAAGTCATCGCCGCAGCGAGTGCAATATTGGCTACGTACGTGCCAGGACGGACTTGGAGATTGACCACATAGCCGTCATGGGGGGCACGGACTTCGGTCTCATCCAATTGCCATCGAGCGGTGTCGAGCTGTGCGTTTAAGCTTTCAATCTTTGCTATCGCTTCGTCGAGCTGAGCCGTCCATCTATCGAGTTCCCGCTGAGCAGCGGCTGCCTTTCCAACCAACTCGGTTTCACGTTCAACCTCGATTTCGGCCCGCCGTTTCTCAGCTTCTACTTGTTTTATCGAAGCCTCGATATGATCGACGTTGGCTTGATAAGGTGTCGGGTCGATGCGGTAAAGCACCTCACCTTTGTTAACCTGTACTAGTGGCTCGACTGGGACTTCGATGACTGTACCTTTTACATTCGGCACGATCTGGATGACAAATTGAAACATCCGGCCATCTGGTGTTGTAGGCGCGAAGGTGAGCCACATGAATACGATAGCGCCGATGAGCACCACACCGATGCCGACAAAGATTGAAATATTACGAGCACTCTTCGCAAAGAGCTTAAGCTTGACGAAGAAGACCCAGTAAAAAGCTGCATAGCAGATGGTGAGAAAGGCAATCAAGAGGCGTTCTCCGTCTTCGGCTGATCATCTTTGAGTCTCGCGATCTCATCCTCCAACTCATTAATGCGTGTCCGCAGAGCAGCATCTCCAAATGGTTTCGTATAGGCCCAAACCAACGCAATGAGCCAAGCCACACCAAGTGTAATAACACCGATCCAACCGAGCACATAAATCGCGTCAGCCTGAGGGTGACCTCTTTCCTCAGCAATTTTTCCTGGCAGAGGTCCGAGTAGAACCACAAGCCAAATCACTGCGGCCAAGATGACGCCCATGACAATCAAAGCAAAAATATCAAGAAACATCACAATTACCAGTTACAGTTGTTTTTCTCTTCAATTTTTCTCCTTACCGCAGTCAACACAAAGTGGACTATCAAAACTATGGGGTGATCAAGGTTGTGACTGAATTGAACGACGGATATCCTCTTGCACGTCCACCATTGGAGCATCAATAGACGCCGATAAACGATGGTGTGATCGATCCAAGGCTATCACGAGTGTCAGTACTACTGAAAACGCCACCGCGGCTGTCACTGTAATTGCAATTACACGACGGCTGCCATGAAGCCCGGAATCGTATCCACCCATCGCCAACGCTAGGATGGCCAGACCGTACAGCATTGTCCAGATCTCTATCGGTAGACGATGATGGATACCTACCGTGATTCGTTTCTCATGCATGTCAATGAGCTCATTTAACGACTGCAGGAAGAGCGCGGATACCGGTGTCGGCTGTTGATTCGCGATGGTCACGGCCTTGGACCACAGATCGTTCTGTAATTTCTCAGATTTGTCTATGGTTTGTTCAATCTGCTCCTTTTCACCATTCTGCATAGCCTCGATACGCAAGTTCACGTAGTCTTGCAGGAGTTGCCTGACCTCGACACGGTCAGCATTAGGCAGCAAGTCCGCCCTTAAAAATGCTGTACCAATCGCGTTTGCCTCATCCAGAACCACATGCTTGAGTTCACTAAAGCGCGAATCCACAGCACTGTAAACAATCGCCAACATGAAGGCCAACAGGCTCAGACACGCCGTTACGAGCGGGGTGGTGTGAACCCTCTCCTCTCCAGTCAATCTTCCTAACCTCAAC
>JASJAT010000198.1 GCA_030066885.1 Arenicellales bacterium
TAGCTGCCTATCAAGCCTTCTTTATATAAGGAAACATTTAACGACTGCTTTCACCCTGAGAACGGACTCCCGTCACTAGAGCAGAATTAGATCAAGTGTTGCTATGGCTATGAGGCGGCTTACGGCCAAAAGCCGCCATCCGCGCCACTTTAAGCTCTTACCCGCCACCCCGAAATACAGAATCTGATGTTGTAGTAACATATTCTATTCTCATCTTGGTCCTTTTGGGACACCAATGGCAGAGCGTCGTCAATCAGGCAAACTGGCTGTCATTTTGCACGCAGACATTGCGGGCTCAACCGCGTTTGTAAAGCAGGATGAACAGCTCGCCCACGAGCGTATCCAGGGCATCTTCCGCCGTTTCGGCGATACCATTACCAGATACCATGGTTCAGTGCGGGAACTTCGGGGGGATGCGTTATTAGCCGAGTTCGAACGGGCTTCCGATGCGGTGACGGCGGCTCTGGCCTTTCAAGATGATCAGCTCGAGTACTTGTCCAGTCTAAACGATGCCATTCGACCTGCGGTGAGGGTGGGCATTGCCATGGGAGAGGTGATCATTGCGGATGACACTATTACTGGAGAGGGTGTGGTGTTGGCCCAGCGTCTGGAGCAATTGGCGGAGTCGGGTAGTGTCGTGATCCAGGGTTCGGCCTATGAAGCCATTCCGGGTCGATTCCCCTTTGAGTATGACAACCTGGGCGAGCACGAAGTCAAAGGATTCGACGAGCCGGTCAGAGCATATAGGGCAAGACTAAAAGAAGGTACGAACCTTCCCCAACCCATCCCAACCGTTCATCGAACTCGCAACACAATAATTGCCTTTGTTTCTGTTGCTGCGGTTGTAGTCGTTGTTGCTCTTATGTGGTTCAAACCTTGGGAAGTGCGAGACGAACCGGCATCTGTCGAACGTATGGCATTCCCACTTCCAGATAAGCCCTCAATTGCGATTCTACCCTTTAGTGACCTTAGCGATAGCGATGAGCATATTTACATCGCAGATGGCCTAACAGAGAACATCATAGCGACGCTTGGAAAGATATCAGGGTTATTCGTCATCGATCGTGGCGCAGTGGCCAGATATAGCGATGGGTCTATCAAAGCCCATCAAGTAAGCGAGGAACTCGGCGTTCGATATGTTCTGAAGGGTAGCGTCCAGAAATCCGGTGACCGCTTGCGAGTGACAACCACTTTAGTCGACACGTCGACGGGCCATCATGTTTGGTCCGAACGCTACGATCGAGACATTACTGACTTATTTTCGGTACAGGATGAGGTCACCGGACGGATAGTTGTAGAGCTTCAGGTGAATCTCACGGAAGGAGAGCAGGCACGGCTTAGGTACGACTCAACCACCAACTTTGATGCCTGGGCGAACCAGGCACGGGCATACGAGTTCCTCCGTCGTTTTACGAAAGAGGGTAATACAAAAGCACGTGAACTGCTTGAAAGTGCCATCGATCTCGATCCGCAATATGCGTTCGGCTGGAACTTGTTGGCTTGGACCCATTGGATTGATGCGCGCTTCGGATACTCTGAATCGCGTGAGAGCTCTTTTACAAGAGCCGAAGAACTCGCGGCCAAGTCGGTAGAATTGGACCCTGAACTTGCCGACGCGGTGTCCCTTCTCGGCGCTATCCATCTGTACAAACGCGAATATGATGAGGCCCTAGATAAAGGACGAACGGCGATTGAGCTAAATCCCAATAACGCAGACATCCATGCCACCGTTGCCATAACAACGTACAGTGTTGGCGACTGGGGTGAGACCATCAAGCTCCTCGAGCGGGCGATGCGCCTAAGTCCTTACTACCCCTCCTGGTATCTTCTGTACCTGGGTCGGGCACAAACGTTTCAAGGCGACTATAAAGGGGCTATTGCTACTCACGAAAAGGGATTGGCTCGAGCCGATAGCCTCAAAAGCGGTTTCCATACTGCATTGGCTTTTGCTCACATGGAAGCAGGCAACGAGCAACGGGCACGGGAGTTTATGGCGCAAACTTTGGAGGTGAGCCCCCATTATTCTGCGAGTTACGTAAAGAAGACCAACTTCTTCAAAGACACGAACGATCTGGACCGTCTTATTGGGGCGTTGCAAAAGGCGGGGATGCCTGAGAATCCACCGCTCAAGTTACCCGACAGACCCTCTATTGCAGTGCTTCCGTTCACCAACATCAGTGGTGATCCTGACAAAGAGTATCTCAGCGATGGATTGAGTGAAAACATCATCACCGAGTTATCACGTTTTTCTCAGCTGTTCGTGATTTCCCGCCAATCGACGTTCAGCTACAAGGGTAAGCCCGTAACCGTACGGGAGGTTAGCGAGGAACTCGGTGTTCGTTACGTGCTTGAAGGTAGTCTGCAGATATCAGGCAATCAAATGAGAGTAACAGCGCAACTGGTGAATGCGATTGAAGGGAACCACTTGTGGGCGGAAAGTTACGATCGCGCACTCGACGATATCTTCAAAGTTCAGGATGAGATTACCCAGACTATAGTGGCGACGCTCGTCTCGAACATCGATCTCAGCGAATTTGAGCGGATTAAGACGAAACCCCCTAACTCTCTAAGCGCATACGAGATGGTGGCGCTAGGTGCCAACCACTGGTTTAAATATACCGAGGCGGATAACCTGCGCGCTCTTGAGTTGTACGAACAGGCCCTCGCGCTCGATCCGGAATATGCTGAAGTCTATCGCGGACTCGCCTGGGTTTACATCAATGGGTATCGTTGGGGCTGGAGCGGGTCTGTGAGTCGCGACCGATCATTGGAACTGGCTCTAGAGATGGCGGTTAAAGGTGTTGAACTCGCTCCATTCAATCACCGTTTACACCAGGCACAGGCTTTTGCGTTACTTCATGCGGGTCGACTCGAGGAATCTCTTGCTGCTTTTGATCGTGCACTGGAGTTAAATCCAAATGATGCCTCTGTCCTCGCCAGTACCTCTGAACCCTTGATATATAGCGGGCAGTTTGAAGAAGCGATTAAAAGAATCAAGTTGGCGATTCGGCTCAATCCCTACCATCCAGTTTGGTATCTGTGGAATCTGGGCTTTGCCCAGTACCTGGCCAAGGACTATGACAGTGCTGTTCAGTCTTTCCTACAAATCAAAAAGATGCCCAATCTTGCCCGTCGTCAGCTAGCGGCAGCCTACGTAGGCATGGGTGATATTGAAAAAGCGAAGTCGGTGATGGAGGAGTTTCTTGAGAACGATCCTGATTACACCGTTGAAAAACTTAAGCTCAATTTCGAGGGTAAGTTTAAGAACAAAGCGGACCTGAATCGATTTATCGATGATGTTCGAGCCGCTGGCCTCCCTGAAAGATAGAATATTGAAGGTCCGCTCAGGGTCGATAGCGGAAATGGCTGCTGCGAAGCAACAATAATAGGAGCGGTGTCAGCTACTGGCGACGAAGCAGTCGGATAAAAACCTTGGCGAATCAGGCGATATTTGAATTATTAATTAGTCTCTCTCATTCAAGGCGGTCCGGTGTAGCCCAATCAAGAAGCTTTGTCAGCAAGAAAACTAATCCTATCCATATACAAAAAGACAAAACACCCGAGGCGACCCCGTAGTATGAATCCTCAGATATTCCCAGAGAATCTGCCCAGTGAGGATAATGTTCAAGCAGAATGTTTATGAGTAGATTACCAGGTGCAAAGAACAACTCCTTGAGGGAGTCGTAAACTGACTTCATGGCTGTAAACCCGTCTTGCATTGGCTAACCCTACTCAAGAGTCATGGACCCTTGGGGTTAGAGCGTGATTCAGGCCAGAGGGACCCCAAGGGAGCAAGTGGAATTTGCCGCGGGAACTTGCCAGTTCGCGGTAAGCCTTAAGAAATTGAACTAATGTTCAAAAATAAATAATACAGTATTGATGCTACCTAGGCAAAAACTCGCCGCAACGCAGCGAGAATAGAACACATGTCCGCTGTTAGGTGGTAAGCAGCCGCCTGCTTTTTTAGTCAAATAGAGGAAGTGTTGCCGCTGTACACAGGCAGCTCACGGTCACAAGCGATCATTGATACTAGAGGTTGTCAGAAGAAAACAAACCTACTTTATTATCCCCGTCTTCTCTATGAAAGTTGCATTAGGGACACACCCATCGTCAGTGTCTGAGAACTCAGGTTTGATTCGAAGCAGGTAGTGCATATCGATCGAGCCCATGTTTTTTACTTCAAGGCTGCCTCGTGACTCGGTCTCAAACAGATGTTCTATGTAGTGCAATGTACTCGACGATACATTGATTCGTCCTGGTTCGCAGGCCTGCTCCAGCCGGGACGCTGCGTTCACCGCACTTCCCCATACATCATATGTATAACGCTTGGTTCCGACCACGCCCGCGATCACTGGACCGGTGTTAATGCCGATACGCAACTGCCAGGGCTTAAGGCGCATCAACTCACGTTGTTGATTCTTTTGTTCGATAAGGCGTTGCAATTGCAAAGCCATCAAACACATATCTATGGGATGGGTGCGATTACTTTCCGGTATCCCAGCCACACACAAACACCCATCTCCAACGGTTCGTACTGTGACGATCCCGTTGGCTTCTCCAACCTCATCGATCATGGCGAAGTTATTATTTAAATGCTCGATAAGCCGAGCAGGTTCCATCCCTTCAGTCAGTACCGTGGAATTCGCGAAGTCGGCGAACATGACAGTCGCCAGATCATAGAATCGAGGTTCTACCTGCCCTTTTTCATGGAGCTCACTTGCGATCTTTGTTGGGAATACGCTTTGTAACAAAGCTTCGGATTTTGCATGCGCCTCTTCAGCATCTTTTTTTGCATCCGAGGCTTCAGCGAGCATGGCTTCGCGAGATATAAGCTGACGCCGTAATTCAAGTAACGACATGGCCTGACGTGCAAGGCGACGAATGTTCTCACGTTGGGCTGGCGTGAGTTCGTGAGGCTGAAAATCCATGATACACAAAGTCCCTAAAGTGAAACCCTCCGGATTGATGAGCGGCATACCGCAATAGGCACGAATGAACGGCTCCCCGGCGACTCCTGGTAATTCTTTGAAACGCTCGTCTTTCGTTAAGTCGGGAACATACAGGATGTCGTTAGCGCAAACCGTAGTCGAACATACAGAAATCTCCGGTGGGCACTCCGTCATGTTGGGCACCCCGTAATTGGATTTAAACCATAGTCGGTGCTCATCCATTAAACTGATCAACGCTACCGGAAAGTCACAAATCTGAGCGGCAAGTTCGGTGAGGGCGTCATACTCAAACTCGGGCGGTGTGTCCATACTCTCATAAGAGGCGAGAGCAGCAAGACGATCAGGGTTAAGAAGAGGGTGCGATTGATCCATTGGAAACGATGATAAATGTCTTCAATACCATACTGTCAGAATCTAATTTGCCTTACAAGATTTGCGCTTGACTCACAGGTTCGAGCGATGAATAAAACAACTAAAAAGGAATAAAGTGTCTGCATTGGGTCGACTCCGGAAATAGCTATTGCATCGCAACAAGATTGAAGGCGATGTCCGCCACTGACTACAAAGCTGCTGATTGCTGACGAACTATATATCCTTCTCTATTCCTGAATCGATGGACTCAGTGCGTCCAACATTACAGTGGACATCGCGCGTTCATCACGCTTACGCAGCTCTTCGGCTGCGCTAACACGATCTCGCTCTTCCCGGTTTTGACTTAGCTTCCATTTTCCGACTATCTTGATAATCTCGATTTCGATTCCGATGATGGCTGTCAGCATCTGGTCGATAAACTCCTTCGATGAATCGGTCATCCTCCAAGGTCTTTCTCCGCCAGTACGGGCTTCGTGCGTGCGCGTAAGCCGAGCCACGACGCCGCGTACGAACTTCTCGTCATCGCGGATCTTGATTTTCCCGTGCACGTGCACGACTCGGTAGTTCCACGTCGGTACTTGCCGATGGAACTCATGCTTGCTCGGATACCAGTTTGGGGAAATGTAGGCATCTCCGGCGCGAAAGATGACAAGAGCTTCATCGCCATCCTTAGTCTCCTTCCATACGGTATTCTCACGGGCAACGTGCGCAAACAAGCTACCGCACTCGCCGACCTTCGCATGTAACTCAAATGGCAGATGATTGGCATCGAGCCCATAAGGCCCATTAACCACAAGACTCCCAAATGGATACTGGCTAATGATCCGATGAAGTTCTTCGACCCGTGCCTCTTCAAAATGTTGTGGTAAGTACATATGTGGTCCGTTGAAGTATGTTCAGAAGTGACAACTGTGATCACGATATGATATCTCACCAAATGGTAGCGGTACCGCATCGTAGATTACGTTTCTCAGTAGGAAGCACCCTTTGGTGCGAACGGCGGCTTAAGTCGGAAGCGGAAGTGGCTACCGCATTGCAGCATTAATGGATGCCATGCCTGCTCTTGGGTGATAAGCAGCCGCTCAAACCATAGTTATTAATGAGAGTTCGCTCTGTATCGTGGGATTCCGCTTACGGCCACAAGCGGCCGTTCGTAGTTGATCCACGTCAACCCATGGGTTTCTATTCTGCGTATAGTTTATTTAAGGGAGAACCTATCCCTTAAGGAGGCCGGTATTTATTGAATAATGGGAAATTTGAAATGGATGAATGAAAAAGCACTTTTCTGTAGCCATATTGGTAAAGGGATTTAGCGGACTGGTTGCCCAGATACTCCTTTTAAGGGAGCTTCTGATTGTTTTTTCAGGCAATGAACTTAGCATCGGCATAATTCTGGCCAACTGGCTTATTCTTGGGGCTTTTGGATCTTACGTTCTTGGTAGGAGGGCCGAGAGATCCAAATATACGCTTGAAGCATTTACTGTTACTACAATTCTTTTTTCCTTATCGCTGCTGATAGCAGTTTACCTGACACGCATACTGAAAGTAGCAATGGGCATTTCCATTGGTGAAAGCATCGGATTTTTACCAATGTTATTCTCCTCGCTTCTTGTCCTTTCTGCCGTAAGCATACTTCAAGGCGCATTATTTACTTACAGTTGCCGGATTTATTCCCTGTTTTCCAGCCCGGGTGCATCTTCTGTCGG